>JAHINB010000011.1 GCA_018896215.1 Patescibacteria group bacterium | reverse complement strand
GTTGTGGACAATCAAGGTAGTGTTTATATCCAACTTGATAAGTTATACAAACTCAATAACAGTCTGGATGAAGTGTTGTTTGCTTTTGATTTAATACCCTATGGCAATAGTGGAAGTGTGGGATCATCTTTGACATTATCAGAGGATCAAACCAGCCTCTATTTTACAACCAGAGATGGCACAGTATTAAATCTCGCTACAGATTACCAAGAGGCGGGTTGTATCCGCGATTACTATTGCGACAGTACTCCTAAACACCACCCGATTATTTTTGTTCACGGACTAGGAGGTAAAGATACTGACTGGTTAGAGGGTAACAAAGCTGGAATGCGAGATTTAATTTTGGAGGAATACCGCCAAGACGATCCCGAATTTCCCGATAGTTGGGCTTATGCTTACCATTACGGTTATGACAATAATGGCAACTACAACTACCAAGGAGACATAAGACAAATAGCAAAAGGTTTGCAGGAAGATGTGGCGAGGTTAGCAAAAGAAAGTTTAGATGCTGGAGGAGATGGGCAAGTGGACATTGTTGGATTCTCTCTAGGAGGTCAGATTATTCGAGAATATTTAGCGCAGATGGTGAGGAGTATGGAGACGGAGGAGGATGATCGCCCCCACCACATTGCCAACGCTATCATCATCGCCTCTCCTAACAAGGGAAGTTCTTATTTAGAGATTAAAAAAAGTCTCGGAGATATCCCAAATTCTATTATTTCGATTGTTGGTGATGCTGTTCTTTACGCAACAAACGATAACAATCAACCAATTGCTGTCAACAGCACAGCTATGGAGCAGATACGAGCAAATTCTTCTTTTATGAAAAGGGTAGAAAGTAGATACGCTACAGATTTAAACTACTATACACTCTATGGAGATATTAATGTTACCCAAAAAATGGATTTATTTGGAGTTAGCCTCGGTGGTAAATTAAGTGTTGGAGATGGTTTGGTTGAAGCAGACAGTGGAAAAAATATCCCTGGAATCACACCAAATAAGCAAATACCATTTGGCGACCAACTAACTGTTGAAGCAAAGATAAAAATAAAAGATACTTATGCTGATGTAGAAATATCACAACCAAATGTTTTGACTGCGGATAGGTTTATCCATAAGGTGTTTATTGAGCAACCAGAGGTAAGTCAGAAAGTTTTAGAAATTCTACAAGGAGTTTAGGAACAAGGGGGGGACTGACCCCTATGAAGTTTTTGGATTTTTTGTATTGGGGTCAGTCCCCAATGATGCATTTATGGGAATTGCCGATGAAAAACGCCAAAAACTAAGATTCACACGCCAAGCCGAGCGAACCTTTAGAGATTTTGATTATAGTGCGAAACTTTTTTCTGTGGGTTGGGTACTCTTTTTTGCTTTTTCTATAATTGGAGCTTTCTCTTTCGCATTTGCCTATTTTTTCATAATGAAGTGGATATTTCCCCCATCAGACGGCTATGGTCTCGCGATTTTTGCAGTACAATCTGGAATGTTGGCTCTTTTTGGAGGCTTACCGACAGGTCAACTGGTCGCCCTTATTACACTATCAAAGTTGGGGAAAAAATGGCAGGGCAATTTGCATTTTGGCTCCCACCCCATTTTATTTATTTCGTTGGTATCCTTAATCTCTTTTAACATCTGCTTCTTTCTCCTCTTAACCCTTATTTTAAGCCTCAAACCAACCTAACCCCCATTTAGTACCGTAGTCTAGTCCACGGTTTGTTTAAGGGTGTTTAAGGGTGACACCCTTTTAGGGTGTCACCCTAAAAGGGAGACTCCCTAAATTAGAGCGTTAGACCAGCATCTCACTATTAGTACCATTGTCTAAACAACGGTACTGTTTAAAGATGTTTAAATATATTTTTAGAAAAGGGGACTGACCCCTATGAAGTATTAATGTTTTATTGTATTGGGGGCAGTCCCCAATGAAAGAGTTAAGTTGTTTGGAGGATATTTTTTGGGCGGGAATTTGTTGCATTAACAACCCCAAACTCTTCCACTTCGGAAGTGGAAGAGCTATTCCAATGAAATTATTTGCAGACCGTATTTTTCGATATCTTTCTTTGACGCCTTTTCTATTTTTACGCTTGGGCAAAATTCTTAGTCGGGTGTCAATGCTTTTTGTGGGATTTAAAGGAGGCTTCTTGATTTAAAAACTAAATATTCCAAAAATGGGTTGGGGATTGTATACTCTAGCCATGCAAAAAACTGTCGCCAGGCAACTTAAAGAAAAATATATTTCATACCTTAAAAGCCTGGGGCATGTGCAAATTCCATCCTACCCATTAGTTCCCGAAAACAACCCCTCGTTGCTTTTTGTTAACTCGGGAATGTTTCCTTTAGTTCCTTATTTACTCGGAGAGCCCCATCCCGCGGGAAAGCGACTTTGCAACATTCAAAAATGCGTCCGCACCGAGGATATTGATTCGGTCGGCAACCCCTTTTACCACACTTTTTTTGAAATGCTGGGTCACTGGTCACTAGGCGACTATTTTAAAGAAACCGCGATTGAGATTTGCTACAACTTTTTAACCAAAGAAATTAACCTTGATCCCCAAAAACTTGCGGTTACAATTTTTGCGGGCAATAAAAACGCTCCTTTTGATGAGGTCTCAAAACAAGCTTGGCTTAAAATGGGAATTGCCGAAAAGCAAATTTATGCTTTTGACGAAACCGAAAACTGGTGGCTAGCCGGAAACTCTGGTCCCTGTGGTCCCGACAGCGAGGTTTTTGTTGACACCGGAAAACCGGCCTGCTCGCCAAATTGCTCACCTTCCTGCAAATGTGGCAAATATTTTGAAGTCTGGAACAATGTTTTTATGGAATTTAACCAAACCAAAGAAGGCAAGCTTATTCCCTTAAAACAAAAAAATGTTGATGTAGGCATTGGGGTGGACCGCACCAGCACCATGTTAGAGGGAAAAGACGACAACTACCTAGCCGAACACTGGACTCCGGCGCGAGAACTTTTAGAGAAACTTACCCAAAAAGAATATGCTCAAGAAAAGAACCTAAAACCCTTAAGAATTCTTTTAGACCATACCCGCTCGATTGCCTTTTTTCTTGCGGAAGAAATTATCCCTACAAATGTGGCGCAAGGCTACATCGTGAAAAGAGTTATCAGACGAGCCATGAGACAGGAAATGCTTTTGGGGGTAGAAGGAAAGGTTATTAATCCTCTGGTTAATTTGTGGTGCCATCAGTATAAAGCCGAATACCCCCAATTGGAAAACACCGCTTTAATTCAAAACCTTTTAGAAATCGAGCAAAAAAAGTTTACTGTCGCGCTAAAAGCTGGAACTAAATATTTTGCGAAAATACTTCCCAGAGTACAAAAAGACCAAATCCTATCAGGTCGAGACATTTTTGATCTTTATCAAAGTTATGGATTTCCCGCAGAATTAACGCAAGAGCTGGCCAAAGAAAATAACCTTAGAGCCAATCTTAATGAATATCTAAAGCTCTATCATGCCCACAAAATTAGCTCGCAAACCGCATCTCAAGGTATGTTTGAAGGGGGGCTTGCCGGTGATTCGCAAAAAGAAACCGCTTATCATACGGCAACTCATCTTTTGCACGGCGCTTTAAGAAAAGTTTTAGGGGATACTGTGGGTCAAAAAGGCTCTAATATCACACCCGAAAGATTGCGTTTTGATTTTTCTTTTACAAGAAAGCTTACCGCAGACGAAATTGCCGAAGTAGAAAAGTTAGTCAACCAAGCCATAGCGGATGAACTTCCTGTAACCGTGATTACCAAAACTTTAGACGAAGCTCGCCAAATGGGAGCAGTGGCCTTTTTTGCCGAAAAATACGGCGAGCAGGTTAAAATTTATACTATCCATGGTTTTTCTTGCGAGGTTTGTGGGGGGCCCCATGTTAAAAACACCAGGGAGCTGGGAAAGTTTGAAATTATCAAAGAGGAGTCGGCAGGATCTGGTGTTAGGAGAATTAAGGCTGTGTTATCATAGACACAATGATTAAACTGCCCAAACTTTTACAATTAGCCCTTCTTAAAAAAGAAGACTCGCAAGAGAAACGATTTTTGGTTTTGGACACTGGATCAAGAGTTGTTAAGTCGGCCTGCTTTAGTATAGACGCTAGCAACAAAATTAAGGTTGAGGGTTTTGGCAAAGAAATAAGAGTCGGAGACGGATTAAAGGCATTAGAAGAAGCCACAATTGGCGCTGTCAACAAAGCCCGAAGCGCGCTGGGCGAACGCATTGCCGATTTGGTGTACGCTATTCCCTCGGAAAAAGCTATTTTGTGCACTACCACGGCAAAAATTACCCGAGCAAAGCCACAATCTCCAATAAAAGAATCCGAGATAGCCGAAATTACCGCAAAAATTACCAAGTCCGCTTACATTGAATCGGCAAAAAGGTACGGAGAACTTTACAAAAATGCCGAAGCCAAAATTGACCTTTTAAACACTTCCTTTGTTGCCACAACTATTGACGGCTCCAAAGTTTTAAACCCGCTAAAATATCAAGGAGAAAAAATAGAAGCCTCCTTGTTTTGCGCTTTTGCTCCCGAAGAGGAAATAAAAAAAGCCAAACGCCTGGCTCAAATTTTAGGATGCCACCTTTCTGCTGTTACCTCCTCTTTGTACACCATAACTAAGTCTCTAACTTTAAAAAATCTTGACTTTAACGGTACCATTGTTGATATTGGAGCCAAAGTAACCAATGTGGCAGTAGTGTTTGGCGGAGGAATTTATGCTAATCTTGCCGTAAATTTAGGCACCGAAGATGGTAGAGAAAAAATTTGTGAAGTCTTGGGAATCTCTCCAGCAGAATCGGGGAAGATACTGGAGATGTACAAAGATCAAAAACTGGATCCCGAATCTTACAACAAAGTTAAAGGCGCTTTGCATAATTCAATAGATGTTTGGATAACTGGTTTAGAATCCCTATTTTTGCAATTTGAAGGAGTAAAAATTTTTCCTGAAAATATCTATCTGCTCGGCGGAGGGAGCAATATTGCGGAATATCAAAATCTTTTAACAACTCAAGATTGGTCGAAAAATATTGCTTTTAAAAGCGCGCCTGTGATTACTAAGCTCGAGCTCTCCGACTTGTGGTATCTTACTCCCAATGCCACAGAGGAGCCAAGTTTAAAGGGCGAAACCGGAACTCTGTCCTTAGGTCTTGCCGGCCTGGAGTTATGGAAGGAAGGAGCACTTTATGGAAATACCAATTAATCCCGAAGATTCGCTTTTTGCCCTAGCCGAAAAAATCCGCAACTGTCGCGAAGAAACAGTGTCTCTTGTAGGAACAAATGTAGCGCTAACCAATAAGACCAACCAAATGTTTTTAGTAGAATTTGCCAAAAAATTTCGCAAAACCGTAATCTTGGGATCAAATACCATTCCCACAAATGAAACGCCCCACTCGCCAGCAGAGCAAGGCACAGCACCCGTAAAAGACGATTTGGGTGTAGAAGAAAGGTCTCTTAAGTTTTCCTTAAGAATTCTAATACCCTTGGTTTTTATTTCTTTAGGTCTGGGGGCGCTTTTTGCTTTGTGGTGGTTTGTTCCCAAGGCAACTGTAAACATTATGCTTAATTCCGAAGTATTGGTAAAAAATATCGAAGTTACAGTGGATCCCGCATCCAACGGTGTGGATATTACCAATAAAGTCATTCCGGGCGTAGAGCTCTCGGTTGTCAAATCAGAAAGAAAAACCCTAGAAACAACGGGAAAGATTTTAGTTGGCGAAAAGGCTCGCGGCACCGTTACCATAACCAACAAAACTGCAGGTGACAAGTCATTTGACGCTGGAACAATTTTGGTTTTAGAAAGCGACGAAAATATAAAATACACCCTTATCGAAGATCTGGAAGTTCCCAAAAAGACCGTTAGCGAAACTCCCAAAGCCGATGGAACCGGCACCGTTATTACCGAAACTTTTGGGATAAAAGAAGCCGACATAGAAGCCGAAGAAGTTGGAGAAAAGTACAACAAGGACAAAGGCAGCATATTTTTAATTGACGAAGAAAGTAAAGAAAACGTCCTTGTCCAAAACGACAAGGAGAGGATAGATAAAGGTGAAAGCCACGAGGCAAAAGCTGTTTCTAAAGAAGATGTCGACTTGGTAATTTCTCAAATGGACAACTCTATAAAGAGTAGCGCCACAGATGCCCTGCGCGAAAAGCTTGTGGGCGATCAAGTAATTCCCGACGGAGCGGTTGCCATTGCTACGATTGAACAAACCTTTGACAAAAAAGTTGGGGAGCAGAGCGACCTTTTGGTTTTGGACCAAACAGTAAAAGCAACCGTGACTGTTTACTCCAAGTCCCATCTTACAGAAATTGTGGCTCCAATTTTAAAAGGAGCTATTCCCGACAAATTCTCGCTTTACGAAACTGATAATCAATTGGAGATTAGCGATGGTATCTTTTTAAACTACAGCGCCTCGGCAGGCACTCAAAAAATGAACCTGCAAGTAAAGGTAAAAAGCTTCATTATTCCAAAACTTGATACCGAAAAAACACGGGACGCGATAACAGGACAACCCATACCAGCGGTAAAAGATTACCTTGATAATTTACCGGGAATTGCCTCTTATCAAATAGAAATTTGGCCACCACTACCTAATTTTGCTAGAACTATGCCGCATGTAACCAATAGGATAGAGTTAACGGTTGGGCATAAATAAATATGAGGCTTCTTGCGTGCGATTACGGAACAAAGACCATTGGCCTTGCTTACGGCACGCTGGATGACAACAAAAATCCAGCGGTAATTCCTTTGTCCTCAATAAGCGTTTCTAGTTGGGAAGGGGCCTCTGCCAAAATAATTATCACCGCCAAACAATATAAAGTGGACACAATCCTATTTGGGAACCCTTTAAATAAAGAAAACCAAGAAACCACAACAAGCCTAGAGGTAAAAAAGTTTGTTCGCTTTTTAACAAATCGCCTAAATATACCAATCAAACTGGTTAACGAAAGGTATACTACCTACGATGCCCAAGAATACTCCTTAGGTAAGGGAGCTTCCAATAGCATCCACAGTCAAGCCGCGGCATTAATGCTATTAAGGTATTTAGAGGAGAACCCCCTACTATAGGACAGACTCATTGACAGCTCCCCTTTCTATTTGCTACAATAACCCGCCTATCGTACAGATAGCTAACTTATGGAAATAAATGATGATAAAAAACAGCTTCTAAATTTAATCACTGAATCCCAAAAAGTGGCTCTTTGCGTGCCAGAAAAATTGAGTACCGACACAATTGCCGCAGCTTCTGGATTAGCCAGCTTGCTTACCGACCGAGGCAAAGAGGTTAGCGTTTTATACTGTGGCAACGAGGAAATTGTTAAAGAATTTAACCAATACGCCAAGATTCAAAAATCTTTTGGCGAATACTCCCTTACAGTAAGCCTAGACTACAACAACACTCCTATAGAAAAGGTAAGTTATAAAGCCGAAGACGGAGTTTTTAAACTTACCGTCACCCCAATAGAAAAAGATTTTGATCTTTCTAAAATTGGTTACGATTTTACAGGACCGGCTTACGATTTATTTATAATTCTTGGCGCGCAAAAATTAACCAATCTTGGAGAAATTTACACCAATAATGAAGAGGCTTTTAAAAAATCGCCTTTAATAAATTTTGACAACAACTCGGCAAACGAAAGATATGGAACAACAAATATTGTAGAAAATACCGCGCCAAACTTAGTTTCTTTAGTGCTTGCTAAAATGGCAACTGTAGGGTATTTTCCAAGTGCTAATGCTATAAAGGCTTTTCTTTTGGGGCTGTCTCAAAACAACTCTTTGACAGAGGCTCCTCTCTAGCTTAAAATCTTAGGGCATGCACAAAACACTGAACCCCAAAAGACAAAAATCTCAAGAAGGTAGCAATGTGCCCAGCCCAGATTTTTCGGCACGAGATGCGCCTTCTAGTTTAGAAGGGTTTCCAATTTCTCAAGCTAGTGTTGTAAAAGCGTGGGAATTACTTGGAAAGTATAATTTATGGAAATTATTGCACAAGAAAGAACAATTTTCGGAAAAAAAGTAAGATTTCTAAGAAGAGAAGGTCTTATCCCTGCGAGTGTCTTTGGAAAAGATTTCAAAAATCTCTCCCTTGCTATAAACGAGAAAGAATTTTCCAGCCTCTATAAAACAGCAGGAGAAACCAGTCTTGTTGATCTTAAAGTGAAGGAAGCAAAACCTTTTAAAGTTCTAATTTCTCAAGTACAACGACACCCAGTTACAAAAGCTGTTGTTGCGGTTTCTTTTTATAAAGTCAATCTTACCGAAAAGATTACCGCCAATATTCCATTGGTATTTGTTGGAGAATCCCCTGCTGTTCATGCCAAAGAGGGTATCCTTCTTACTCTTATGGACGAGCTGGAAGTAGCATGTTTGCCAGCCGATTTACCACAACATATTGAAGTAGACATATCAGGTTTACTAAAGATAGACGATGCCGTTGCCGTTAAAGACTTAAAGCTTGACCGCGGTAAAGTAGAAGTTAAAGCAGAACCAGAAGAATTGATTGTTAAGGTGGATTACGCCCAACAGCCGGAGCAAGAAGAAGAAACACCGGTAAGCGAAGAAGAGTTAGTTTCGCAGGTGGAAGCAACCAAAGAGTTAACCGAAGAAGAAAAAGCCAAACGAGAAGAAGAGAAAAAAGAGGGCGCGAAACCAGAAAAGTCAGACAAAAAATCCAAAGAAAAGTAAAACTAATTCCAGATAAGGGATAATCCCTATTTCGGCCAGCTGGAAATTATCAAAGGATCGTTAGATTTTCTTGGAATTTTGCTCCAAAGTTCCTCGGTCACAAACGGCATAAAAGGGTGCAGTAGCTTTAGACAAGTTAAATAGACATGACGCAAGACCATTAAAGTAACTTCTTTGTCCTCTCTGGTTTTGACTTCTTCCACATAAACATCCGCCAGTGTGTGCCAAACGAATTCGTACAAGCTCTCTCCCGCCCTAGAGAACTGATAAGTATCCAACGACTTGGTAACTCCAGCCACAAGTAACTTAAGTTGCCTAAGCAGTTTAAGATCGGAGGGCGTTAACTTGTTTTTCATCTCCACAGAATAGAACGATACTTCTTTACCGTACTGCTCGAACGAGTACTCCAAAAAGCGCCCAATATTCCAGATTTTATTAGCAAAATTTCTCATAGCTCTAATTTTATCCTCACTTACAACAACATCGCTTGCGGGGGCAACGCCAAAAATCAAAGCCATCCTTACCGCATCAGCACCATATTTATTTACCATTTCCATAGGATCGATAGTATTTCCTTTGCTCTTGCTCATCTTTACACCATGCTTGTCCACAACCCTTGCGTGCAAATGAATTGTTTTGAAAGGAACCTGCCCCGTATTGTAAATGCATAACATCATCATCCGAGCAACCCAGAAAAATAAAATATCCCACATAGTATCCAATACCGAGGTGGGATAAAAATATTTAAAATCCTCGCTTTCCGGAAACCCTAAAGTTGTTAAGGGCCATTGACCCGACAAAAACCAAGTATCAAAAGTATCGGTTTCCTGCAAAACATTTTTCCCGCTACATTTATGGCAAATATCTTTGTCCAGAGAATATTTTGCGTCTACCGGCGCGGATAATGATTGCAATCCTTTTTCAATTTCCGAAAATTCATATTTTTTCCTTAACTTTTTATATTCTCCGAAAACTTTCTGTCCTCTTTTATCTATAAAATTTATTTCAATATCTGGGTTGCAGTCTAAACAAAACCACGCGGGAATCCTTGGTCCCCAAACGATTTGCCGCGAGATGTTCCAATCGTGGATATTTTCTAGCCAATCAAAATACATTTTCTCAAACCTTTTTTTAGGAACGATTTTTGTTTTGCCTTCCTTAATAGCTTTAATTGCAGGTATAGCTAGGGGTTTTGTTCTTACATACCATTGCGGAATAAGTGTGGGCTCAATGATTTTATTACATTTATAGCAGGTATTTATTGTATGTTCCAAGGGAATTTCTTTTATCAACTTTCCTTCCTTTTTTAAATCTTCCAAAACCGCCTCACGGGCAGTCGGCACATTCATTCCAAGATATTTTGCGGGGACATTCATCATCTTTCCGCGAATATCAATACATTTAATGGAATTAAGTTTGTGTTTTTGGCCGATCTCATTATCCAACGCATCGTGCGCGGGGGTAATCTTTAACGCCCCGGTGCCAAAGTCCTTTTCTACCGCTTCATCGGATATGATTGGTATTTTTTTGTTTATTAAAGGAATAATTGCATCTTTTCCCACAAGATTTTTGTATCTTTTATCCCTTGGATTAACGGCAACGGCCGAATCTGCAAAAATAGTTTCGGGGCGGGTGGTGGCGATTTGGATTGTCTCATAATCAAGGAAATAAAGTGTAGCGGTTTCCGCTATATGATTAACTTCTAAGTCCGAAAGCGCCGTTCCGCATTTGGCGCAGTAATTAACAAGTCGTTCTCCTCTGTAGACTAGACCATCTTTATGAAGTTTAGAGAAAGTCTCAAGAACCTTTTTAACAATCTCTGTGTCCAAGCTGTATTTGTATCTTGTCCAATCTAATGAAAACCCCATTCTTCGCATTTGATTTTTGTTTACACCTTTATTTTTCTCTACAAAATCCGCAATCATTTTGTACAATGTGTAGCGATCATAATTTAAACGGCTTGTACCTTGTTTAACTAAATGTTTTTCATAAACATATTGTGTTTCGATACCTG
Organism: Patescibacteria group bacterium; assembly: GCA_018896215.1. Lineage (NCBI taxonomy): Bacteria > Patescibacteria group bacterium. Next base: position 30,759 of record JAHINB010000011.1, on the reverse strand, counting down.
CGTGGTCTCCGCCGGGTAGCCACAAAGTGGGGTCTCCCATCATACGATGCCACCGCGCTAAAACATCTTGAATGGTAAAGAGCATATTTCCCATATGCATAGGGTCGCTAGCATTTGGTAAAGGAAGAAGAATAGAGTAAGGTTTTTTGGTCTTGTCAATTTTGGGCGTAAAATACCCCCCTTCTTCCCACATTTTGTATAGGGATTCCTCACAAAGTTCTGGATGATATGTTTTTTCTAAAGACATGTAAGGATTGTATACCCATCTTACGCTAGTTTGCAATCCCGAAGGGTTGTCAGAATAGCTTAGATGGGTATATACCCGTAGCTCGCCAAAGGCGAGCGAAGGGTGAAGCCTACTTAGAGTAATTATTAAAGTAGGCGTTACTTGCAATCATTGCTCCATTGTCGCCAGTGTACTTTAAGTGGGGAAGAAAAACTGTATAAGTACTTCGTAACTCCTCCAACCGCTGGCGGAGCAACGCGTTTGCCGCAACCCCACCAACCACAGCAATGTTTTTTGTCTGGTTCATCTTTGAGGCAAAAAGTAGTTTAGAAATTAAAATCTCAACTGCAGTTTCTCTAAACTCAAAAGCCAGTTGCGTTACCTCGTCATTGTTTAATTTTTTTGAAAGGGTGATGCGATGAACCGCTGTCTTTAAACCTGAAAACGAAAACTCACAATCCTTGGAAGTTATCATCGGTTTGGGCAGTTTGAAGGTGTTTTTATTGCACACCTTCCGGGTGTTTCGCAGAGCGAAATAAATTGAGAATTGAGAGTTGAAAATTTTAGACGCCTCGGCGTCAATCGCCGGTCCTCCGGGATACCCAAGCTCTAACGATCTTGCCACTTTGTCAAAGCATTCCCCAACCGCGTCGTCGCGGGTTCCCCCAAGAAAGTTGATTTGTTGATGCGATTTTACTAAATACAATTCAGTGTGCCCACCGCTAACAAGCAGAACCACAAAGGGAAATTTTGGTTGCTCCTTTCTATTTTTGTCCAACCACAAAGAATAGATATGCCCCATTAAGTGACTTATTAAATGTAGCGGTTTGTCTAAAGCAAAACTAAGAGCCTTTGCTGTTTCTACCCCCACAACCAAAGACCCGATCAATCCGGGATTTTCAGTAACTGCAACGGCATCTACATCTTGATTCGACAAAGCCTCCTGCAAAACAGGTATCATATACTCCACTTGTTTTCTTGCCGCATTTTCGGGAGTAATGCCTCGGGTCTTTTTGTGCATTTCCAAGGAAGTGGCAGTTACCAAAGTTAACACTTTGGCGCCATCTTGGACCACAGAGACTGAAGTTTCATCGCAGCTTGTTTCTATACCAAGGATTTTCATGAGAGTATTTTACCGCTTTTTCCTCTTTGTTGTCAGAAGAGTGGTCAGAGTAGTTTTAGCGGAGGTTAAAGCATCTTGCGCAGTCTTTCCCAATAAGACTTCGTCAATTGCGGAGTTTATGGCAGTAACATAAGGATCGTTTCCGCTACCAGCGCTAAGCAAGGACACTTCCGCATTTTCCGCTCCCAAAATATATGGCGCAAGATACTCATTTTTCCCTATGGTTTCGGAAAGCTCCTTGAGAGGAAGGATCTGGCCAAACACCCGGTATAACGACTGCGCCTCGTATTGCTGTAACAGCTCCTCTTTGGAGGTTACATACTTGATAAAATCCCAAGCTACCTTGCTATTTTGGCTCGAAAGCGGAACCACAAAAACCCAAAAACTCGCCCAGTTCTTATTGGTTAGCGTTTTTCCATCGGGATTGGGAATTTGCGGAACTGGTGCCACAGCAAGGTCTACATTGGAGACGGAATTTAACACTCCAAGAAGGGCGCGGGATGGGGCAAAAACCATAGCAACCTTCCCCTGCGCTAGAGCCTCTAGAGAATTCTGCTGTGTGCCATCCCAAACTTTATCTACTTTTACAAAATCGCTGTAATAGGCTAAAACATCTTGCGCTTCTTTGGAATCTAGCCCTTCTGGAATTTTGATATTATTCTGCAAGAGCATCAACCCCAAGATATCAGAGGCGTAAGCTACATTTTTTGTAGCGCCGATTGCCGCCCCAGCAAGAATAATTTTTCCGGAATCGTCATGCACAGTAAGCTTTTTAGCAAAGAATCTAAAATCATCCCAAGTTTTGGGAGCTTCCATTAAGCCTGACCCCAAAAACATCTCCTTGTTATAGACCAAAGCCAAATCATCAAAGGACGGAGCCGCGCAAACTACTAGACCGCCCAGAACACAAACTCGAGAAACGGAAGGGTAAACCTCTTGACTGAAAGAATTGACCATAAATACGCTTTCGGGAGCAGGTGTTAGATACGATAGCATTTCGGGAATCCACGAGGCATGTACCAAAATTACATCGGGAGTGGTACCTTCTAAAAGACGGGTAAAAACCAAATCTTTATATTCCGCGAGACCTCCTAAATTTCTCTCCTCGTATTCAATCTTTACATTGGGGTAAATGTTTTTAAAGCGTTCAAAAAGAAATGCTGACATATCAGCGTTTTCCCACAAGCCCCAAAGCTTTAAAGTTCCCGTGGCATTTACAGTAGGTTGGTCTTTGGGCAAGAAAAATTTAGTTGCGCCAAAATAGATCGCGGGAGCAAGCAGTAATGGCACCAACAACCAGAGCAATTTTTTAGACATGGTATTTTTATTCTAACACAGCATTTGCCAATTTGTGATTTAATAGAGTCTATGAAACCCGCCGATTACAATGACCCCAATTACGATTATACAAAATATTGGAGTGGCAGAGAATACGAAGATTTGGCCGAAAAACGCGCCTTAAAAAAACTCCTCCCTCTAAAAGGAACCAGCATTTTGGATGTGGGCGGCGGTTTCGGAAGACTTGCCCCTCTCTATAGTAAAACATTTTCTAAAATTACCCTAACAGACTCCTCCACCAAAATCTTGGCGCAGGCTGTTAAGTTTACCAAAACAAAAGGAATGAGCATTAAAACCGTAAAATCGGATGTTTACAATCTTGCAGAAAATCTTAATGGCAGTAAATTTGACTGCGTAATTATGATTCGTGTGGTGCACCATTTAGATAATCTGGCAGACGCCTTTAAACAGGTAGCCACCGTCCTAGAAAACGACGGGGTGTTTATTTTAGAGTACGCCAACAAATTAAACTTTAAGGCTGTTGTAAGAAACATTGCTAAATTCAACCTAAAGCACTTCGACCTTTCCCCCGTGAGTATTGCCACAAAATCCAAAGTTAATTTTTGTAACTTCCATCCTCAATTCGTAGAGGAAGCGCTTGGAAATGCTGGGTTTAGAATAGAAAAAAAGCTTTCGGTATCTAATCTAAGATCCCCCTTACTAAAAAAATACTTTGCCGATAAAACTTTGGCAGAAGTGGAATCGCGACTGCAAGAGCCTTTAAGCTGCATAAATTTCGGTCCCTCTGTATTCCTAAAATGCGTCAAAGACTAAAGCCCGTTTCTTTTGCGAGGTTGTTAACCTTAGTTACCAGATGTTAAAAACTTGTGGATTATTTTTAGGGTAGCTCTACAGTTCTCTCATACTAGCGACTTAGGACAAAAAACAAGAAGTTTTTGTAAGGGAAGTTTACAGCTAATCTACTTATCCTCTTTAGATTTAGTTTAAAGGTAGTATTAATACAATAGTAGTCATAGATCTTGTTGATATGTTAACAAGTTTAGATATCCTGTATCCTGCAAAGGATTTCTCTTTTCCGTTTTTCCACACGGGATATTTCCTTTTTACAGCACGCATTTTAATTAAAATTTGCCGGTATTGATTACGCTATAAGTTTTTCCCGTTTGTTAAAAACTTGTCTATGGGGGTCTTGACTTGCTAATCTATAATGTATAAATTAATATCATGGTAGAAAAAGATGGAAAAGTACTAGCGCTAAAAAATGCTTTAGATCAAATTGAGAAGAACTTTGGTAAAGGAGCCATTATGCGTTTAGGGGAATCCGCGAAATTGCGAAATATCGAGGTTATCTCTACAGGATCTATCGCTTTGGATTTGGCGCTTGGGGTTGGGGGAATTCCCAGAGGTAGAATTGTCGAAATCTACGGACCGGAGTCTTCGGGTAAAACTACCCTGGTACAACATATTATTGCCGAAGCGCAAAAAAAGGGAGGAACAGCGGCCTTTATTGATGCGGAACACGCAATGGATCCGCTTTATGCCACAAAATGCGGAGTAAATTTAGATAACCTTCTAATCTCTCAACCCGATACTGGCGAGCAGGCTTTGGAGATTGCCGAAACTTTAATTAGAAGTGGCGCGGTGGATTTAATTGCTATAGATTCGGTTGCGGCTTTAACTCCACGGGCCGAGATAGAAGGGGATATGGGGGATTCCCACATGGGTTTGCAGGCGAGACTAATGTCGCAAGCTTTGCGAAAAATTACTGCCGCGGTATCCAGATCAAATTGCACTGTAGTATTTACCAACCAAATCAGAGAAAAGATTGGAATTATGTTTGGCAATCCCGAGACTACTCCGGGGGGTCGCGCCTTAAAATTTTATGCTTCTGTGAGACTTGAGATTAGAAGGGTAACATCCATTATGGAAGGAGATAAAGCGATTGGAAATAGAACTAAAGTTAAAGTTGTAAAAAACAAAGTCGCTCCGCCGTTTAGAGTTGCCGAATTTGATATTTTGTTTAACGAGGGAATTTCCAAAGAAGGCAATTTAATTGATGTTGGGGTGGAGCTTGGAGTTGTGGAAAAATCAGGATCTTGGTATTCCTTTAAAGGGCAAAAAATGTCGCAAGGAAAAGAAGGGGCAAGAATTTATCTTAAAGAAAATAAAGGTGTTGCCGAAGATATAGAAAAAGGGATTCGAAACGCCCTTAAAAAAGATCAGGAAGTTCCCTTGGAGATTGGCGATTCTCCAGAAGAAAAGGAGGAGGTAGCATGACAGGGTATACAGGAAATATTGAGGAGCTAACATTACAAAATGCTAATTTTCGCCAGGTGCTTTATACACCATCCCATATGCAGCTGGTTTTAATGAGTTTAAAGCCTTTAGAGGATCTTGGGCTAGAAATACACGAAACAATTGACCAGTTTTTTAGAATCGAAAAAGGTCAAGGGAAAATTGTGATGAATGGGGAAGAAACCGAACTTAAAGACGGAAGCGCTGTTGTGGTTCCCGCGGGAACCGAGCACAATCTAATTAACACATCCGAGACGGAAGATTTAAAGCTTTATACAATTTACAGCCCTCCCAACCACCCTGCTGACCGTGTGCAATTGACAAGAGAGCAAGCCATGGCAGAAGAAGATCACCACTAAAAGTAGTTTAACACCAAAAAAATTAGACAAATTACTGTCTTGATTAGCTATTAAAGGGGTTTTTGTTAGCTAGCAGGAGAATCTATTTTATTTGGTTAATAAACTCGTCTGATGAGATAGTCGCTCCAAACATAACTGGCCAAGTATACTTTGTTAGTAATTCCTGTATCTTTTGTCGGATGGGGTCGTCAGTAGTTTCTATAAGATCTTTTAAGATAACAATGTTGTAACCCGCCGAAAAGCCTCCTTGAATTGTAGCCAGTACACACCCAACTTCCGAAGTTGGGTTGACCCTCCGGTGTTTGAAAGAGGTAAAGAATTTTTATTGAAATATATTAGAAATTGACATTACATACTTAATGTAATATATTATGAGTGTGAAGCATTTTGATTGGGACGAGGAAAAAAATCAAAAATTAAAATTGGAAAGAGATATTTCGTTTGAGGATGTGTTGGTTTCTATTGAAGAGGGTAACTTACTAGATATAGTTGCCCACCCAATTAGAAAGAATCAACAAGTAATGGTTGTTATGCTTAATAGTTATGTATATCTTGTACCTTTTGTTGAGGACGAAGAAAAGGTTTTTTTAAAAACCATCATTCCAAGCAGAAAGGCTACAAAGAAGTATTTATTATGAAATATTACGAACTGGATAAAGAAGAACAAAAAATAGCCAAGAGTTTTGATGAGGGTAAATTAAAAAGTGTACCCAATGCTTCTAGCGCTATCAAAAACTATGTAAGCTATGCTAGAAGTACCTTTAACAAAACTAGAAACATTAATATTAGACTATCGCAGAAAGATTTATTAAAACTTAAATCGAAAGCGGTAGAAGAAGGATTACCCTACCAAACACTTGTTTCTTCTGTCCTCCACAAATACGCCAATTAAGCCTCCACGATTACTGGGAGAATTAGGGGAGTGCGACCGGTGGTCTTTTGGAAGTATTTATATAAGGTTTTTTCCACCTCGTCTTTAACTGCCACCCAATCACGGCTTTTTCTTTTGTTCCCTTGAAGTGTCTTTACAATAGCTTCCTCGGCTCCGCGAATTAGCTCTTTAGACTCTTTCATATAAACAAACCCTCGAGAAACTATTTCGGCCGAATTTAGAAACTCCCTTTTTTCGCGATCAAATTTAAGAATAGCTACAAAAATTCCATCGGTAGAAAGTGTTTTTCGATCTTTTAGGACAACAGGACTTACAACATCTACTTGGCTTCCAATAAAAACATCGTGAGTATCCAGTTCGTGGTGTTTGTACGCCATACCGCGAGAAAACGAAATACTGTCTCCCTCCAAAAGCTCTAAAACATTTTCCTGTGGGGCGCCAATTTTGACCATGTTGTTGGAATAAGCGCGCATCAGCGAAATTGTCCCCCCAATAGGAATAAAGTATTTGGGGCGGACAAGCGATGCCAAGAGTATGTGATCTCCCTGCGATCCGTGACCCGAAACATGCAGGTTTTCTTGGACAGCGCTGTAAATTACCTCTGCTCCAGCGAGCGTTAGTTTGTCAATAAGCTCGTTTACTAAATCCACAGTTCCAGGAATGGGATCGGCCGAAAAGATTACAGTGGCTCCTTTTTTAAGTTTAATGTGCTTGTGCTCGTCTTTGGCAATTCTGCTAAGTGCCGAGCCCTGCTGTCCGTAGCATCCTGCAACTATGTAGGTAAGTTTGTCTTGCGCGTAGCTCTGACAACCTCTAATGGGAACAAAAGTTTCTTTGGGGTAAGGAATATATCCCAGTCTTCTGGCAATTTCTACGGTTTGGTCCATGCTTCTTCCCCCTATGACAACTTTTCTACCAACCTTGCTTGATGCGTCAACCACCATTTTAATTCGGGAAATGTTGGAGGACATAGTAGTTACAAAAACTTGTTCTTTGGCATTTCCAATATACTCGTCAAAGGTTTTTTGAATTTCGCGTTCAGAATGGGTAAACCCTTCCGAAGTTGCTCCCAAACAGTCGGAACACAAAGCAATAACGCCATTTTGTGCTAGTTTTACCGCTTTTGGAATATCGAACTGTTTGTCCATTGTAGGAGTCCAGTCAAATTTGTAGTCGGAAACATGAAAAATTGTCCCCTGTGGTGTTTCTATAGCAAACCCCAAACTTTCAGGAACCGAATGATTTACCCTAAAAGGGTCAATTTTAAAAACCCCAAGATTAAAAGAAGGTCCATCGGGGTTGATAATATTTAAGCTTGTTCCAATAAGCAAATTCCCCTCCTTAAGTTTGTTTTTTAAAAGCTCTGCCACAATTTTGGCACAATAAATTGGAATCCGAACCTCTTTTAACAGGTGTGGGATTGCCCCAAAATGATCCTCGTGTCCATGAGTTACCACAAGGCCACGAACCTTGTTAATGTTTTGGAGAATATAAGAAAAATCGGGGATAATTAAATCTACTCCGAAGGCGTCTCTTCCTGGGAAGCCAATGCCACAATCAAATATGACAATGTCGTTTCCGTATTCATAAACGAACATGTTCTTTTGCACATCGGCGGTACCGCCAATGACAATTAGCTTGACATCTTTCTTTTTATTTTGGGTAAAGCTATTTAAGTTCATATTTTTCACAAAAAACCCATCTGACCTCTATTTTGATCTGTGGTTTTTTCCTTAACTTTTCCTATCATCTCCTCGGCGTCATTTATAACTTGGGGGATTTTTTTAAAATCCTTTTCCAAAACGATACCCACCTGCGGGTTTCTCAATGCCGCCGCCGGGTGATAAACAGGAAAAACCACCCGACCCTTCCAGATTTGGGGAATTCCATGGTCTCGGGAAATTTTTCCCTCTTTAATAAAATGTTCTAGAGCAAATCTCCCCAAAGTTACAATCACCTTTGGGTTAATCAGCTTAATCTGGTTTTCTAAATAGGGCGCGCAATTGCGCAACTCGTCTACCATTGGCGCCCTGTTTTCTGGAGGGCGACATTTTATTACATTGCCAATCCAGATCTGACTTCTTTCGTATCCAATTTTTTTAAAAAGTTCCGTTAGAAGAATTCCCGCCCTTCCCACAAAGGGTTTTCCCATCTCATCTTCGTTCTGACCCGGAGCTTCTCCAACGAAAATTACGGAGGTTATTAAAGACCCTTCTCCCGGGACTGCTTTTTTTCTTGTTTTGCAAAGACGGCATTTTTTGCACGAAATCACCGCTTTGGAAATTTGCTGATCTAGCTCTTCTTTATTCAACTCTAATAGAATCCAGAAATATAGGTTTTTAAATTCTCTTTGGTAATATTGACCTTGACAATTTTTTCTTCCACCACCATTTTTGCTATCTTTCTGGTCATGCCGTCCAAGAGCCTTTTAAGACTTCTTATTCCACTATCATAACCTAAAGGTTTAATAATCAGAGGCCAAAGTATATCATCTATTTTAATTTGATTCTCATCCAAACCAGCTTGTTTAATGGATTTTGGAAGTAAAAAATCGCGGGCAATGCGTTCCTTTTCGGTATCTGTGTAAGAGGGCATTGTAATAATTTCCAATCTATCCATTAAAGCCGCTGAAAACGACCCCGTGTTGTTAGCGCTAACCACAAAAAGAATTTGCGAAAGATTTGTTGGGTAGTCTAGATAGTGATCTCGGAATTTATTATTTTGTTCAGGGTCTAATATTTCTAAAAGCACTGCCATAAAGTCCGATCTCAAACCCTTTTCTCCGCTTACTTTGTCCATCTCATCCAGCAAAATTAGAGGGTTAAAAGACCCAGTACGAACCAAGGCTTTAATAATTTGTCCGGGTTCGGCGCCGGGGTCGGTGCTGGAGCGACCTCTAAGCTCCAAAGTTGATCCCAGCGCTCCTAGCGAAATTCTTATAAATTTGCGACCTAAGGCGGTTGCAATGGACTCCGCCATAGTGGTTTTTCCAGTCCCCTGCAAACCTACAAGGCACAAAATTGGCGAATGCTCCGTTTTTACAAGACCTTTCTTTGTAAGCAGGTTTCGTACCGCTAAATACTCCAAGACCCTTTCTTTAACAGAATCAAGACCAAAGTGATTGGTATCGAGAGTTTTTTTGGCATTTTTTAGATCCAAATTATCTTGCGTTGTCTCTTGCCAGGGGATTAAAGTTGCCCAGTCCACATAACGGCTTAATATTTCGTACTCTGCGCTGTAAGACCCCAGCTTTGCCATACGATTTAACCGTTCCAGCATTTCCCAGATTCGGGATTTTAAATCGCTGGGCATTTTGGATTTTTCCACACGATTTTTTAGAGTAGTAAGTTCCTTAAATAGGTATTCTTCGGGCATTTTATTTGTAGTAAAAATTTATTTGATTATTTTCATCTAAACAATACATGTAAGTTGTGATTTTTTCTATAGTGGATTCGGGGATGGATTTAAATAGTTCCAAATCGCTGGCTAAAAGCTCTTCCCCTAGATTGTCGCTCTTGCCAACATATGCCATAAACAAGCCTTTTGTTGGAATTTCTTTAAGTGTTGTTAGATATTTAGAGTCCATATCAAGGCTTTTGGAAAGGTGCTGGTAAACCTCCACTACGGCGTTTTTGACATCCTCATCCTGATAAATTAAAGCGGTATTATCTAGCAGTTCCAGACTAAAACCATCAGGTTTAAATGTGGTATCTTCAGCTTTTGCTTTTAAGCTTTTGGCATCTTTAGCTAAAAGCAAAATTGCGCATCCTTCGCCGTTGCAGAAATATCCAAAATCAGAGGAAAAATAAGTTAAAGCTTCTTCCTGCGACAGGTCAAAAATGTCAGTCAAAAGGACCTCGAATTTTTTTTGACTTTCTGCCGTTAGTTGGTCGTTGATATTTGTTCCTTCGATGTAGTAAATAATGTCCTGTGGGATTAAGGATTCAAATTTACTAACACCAAACGAAAAAGAATCACCAAGATTAGTATCTTCAAGCTCTACAACTTGCGTTTTAATTTTGTTCTCTTGCGACTCTGGGGATATCTCGGCTATGACTGGCGCGCTAGTGCTCTGCTTATTAAACGGTTTTACCTTAAAAGTAAAAAGTGTGGTTATTATTAAAGCTGTGGCAACAAAGGGTAAAGTCCCCAGCATTAATCGTTTATTTATTTTTACTTTGGGTGTTTTGCTTTCGGTTTTTGGATTCTCCACAGTAGAAGTGGTATTAGTAGGGTGTTCTAAAACGGCACCACACCAGTAGCAAAATACTGCAACAGGGTTTTTAACTTCTTTTTGGCATTTTTGGCAGACCATAATTTCATTATACATCATAACAAGGTTGCAAATTAGTATAAGATGGGTATAGAATAGCCCCACATTGCGGGTGGGAGGTGCAGTATCTCGCGGGGCTCATAATCCCGCTTAACCTCGGTGCGAGCCCGAGGACCCGCAACCAAATTTTCAAGAGACTCTTGCAAAAAGAGTGGGAGAGGGAAGAATTGGGGAGGCGGTAAAAACTTTAATAATTTTGGCGGAGGTCTCTGGGGTTACTGGTTTTAGAATAAGGGCAATTTCCAGAATATTTTTTACAGCATTAAATAACACTTCTTTTTTAGGCACGCTTTCTTTTTTCCAGGGTTCGTTTTGATTAATGTACTCATTGATTTTTTTCACTTTGCTTTTTACAATTTCTACAACCTCAAATAACTTGTATTCCTCAAGCGCATTTTTAAGACTGGGATTTTGGGTTAAAACAGTCACAAAGTCATCCGCAAAATTTGAATAGGATAATTTTTCGTCGGCGCACATTTTGGCAACTCGCGAGACCAAATTTCCCAAACCGTTAGCCAAATCGTTGTTATAAACGGTGTCAAACCATTTAAAGCTGACGCTAAAATCTTCAAAGTAAGGCTGGCTTGCGCACAATAGATACCTCGTGCCATCAACCTCATATTTGTCAGTCAAATCTGTGGGAGAAATAACATTTCCCAAAGACTTGCTCATTTTGACGCCTTCTACATTGTAATAGCCGTGGACAAAAATCTCTTTGGGCAATGGAAGATCACAAGAAAGAAGCAGTGCTGGCCAGATCACGGAATGAAACCAATTATTGCCTTTGCCCAAAAAGTGCACCGAGGCCGGCCAAAATTCCTCTTTGCCAAAAATTTTAGTTGCCGAATAATAATTCATTAAAGCTTCTACCCAGACATAAATTGTTTGTGTGGTATCCCATGGTAGTTCTATTCCCCATGCAACCTTTTGACGCGAAACCGAAAGATCAGTCACCTCATTTTCAAGCCTAGCTAACATTTCCTTTTTTTTATTCTCGGGAATTAATTTAATTGTGCCATCTTCGAGTAATTTTTTGACCTTTTGAGCATATTTAGAGAGTTTAAAAAAGTAGTTATTTTCTTCTTTGTATTGCATTTGGTCAGGTCGGTGTTCTGGACAAATACCATTGACCAATTCTCGGCCGGCTTTAAATTCTTCACACCCCAAACAATACATGCCTTTATATGTTCCTAAATAAATATCTCCCTTGGCTTTAATTTTTTCCAAAAGGCCTTGGGCAATTTCTTTGTGCTTGGGATTGCTGGTGCGCATAAAAATATCGTTTTGGACACCCATCGATTTCCAGTACTCTTGCCAACAAGTTGCCATTTGATCTACAAATTCTTGGGGATCGCGACCTGCCTTTTTGGCAGTCTGTTCTACTTTTTCTCCATGCTCATCGACACCGGTTAAAAATAGGGTTTTATCCCCAATTAATCTGTGATAACGAGCAATAATATCGGCAGAAATGGTGGTCGAAAGATGTCCTAAATGGGGAATGTCGTTGGAATAATAAATTGGGGTTGTGATGTAAAACATATTGACATTCTAAGCTATTCTGGCGCTTGATCCAAGAGATAAATATCGGTCCAATGGGATCCCGTCCAGCCAACTTCGGCGGCTTGAGCGTGTAAATCGTAAAATCCCACATCTATTTTATTACCTTTTATACTACCTCCAACATCCAGCGCCCGACAAATTCCGTATTCCGGTACAAAGATTTCGGTCCAGAGCTTAATTTTTTTAGGATCCACCGCGCAAGTTCCAATATCAAGTTTGGTGCCTAGAGCTGTCCATTCATTGCATCCAGCACAGCTTTTATCATACGAAGTTGCCCAGACATTGGGAATTTTCATCCAATATTTTCTTTCGCCATCTGGCGTGTTAATTTTTCTCCAGACAACCTTTGTTCCGACAGCAATAACTTTTGCGGTCGGTTCTTCTCTTGTAGTTTCAATTAAAGTTTTGTCGGACTCTCCTTTTTGCCAGTAGGTAACAAGATAGTTTTTAATCAGCTTTCCATTTATCCCTTCTTCTAATACTTCCATTTGACCAATTTCCAAGTCAGCATCCTCCTTTTCTTTTGTGGGATAAGGTATCGGCTCTTCTTCTGTTTCTTCTTTTTGCCTAAATGAGGAAACAGTTTTTACTTCTGGTGGAGCTTGTACAAAATCACCAAGTACTTGGGGAGTTTGTTCGTTTGGCAAAAATGCTAAAGAATAAAATGTAATAACTGCCGATCCAATAATTTCTGCAGGTGTCATCCCCTCATTCTACCGCATTTCTTCCTTTCCAATTTTGCGGTTGATTTTTCATCCAAAAAGTGTTTAAATGCCTCTAATCATTAGGGAGAATACGACCCATAAACTAAGCGTTTATGTGCGACGCCTCCCGCTTTCATTTTCTAAGCTGTAAGTTCTCCTTCTCTCTATAAAGAAATATTTTGTATTTTTGAAAATCCTTTAGCAAACTAGATTCACTATAACGATTAGGAATAATAATTTGTGAGAGCTTTTTATTCCTTATTAAATATTCGTGTAAACAACGATAATCCCCGTCTCCCGCAACAATTACCGCCTTATCATAATTTGCAAATTCTATAGCAGCAGAATGCAAAACCAACTCGGCATCAACATTTCCTTTTGGTTTACCCTCATTATCTTTTACTGTTGGTTTAAAAACTAACTCGTATCCATAACTTTTTAATTTATTATATAAAGATTTGTTTTGTGGAATGTACCCGATAAACAAAAGGGCTTTTGAGACACGAAATTTGTCCAGTAGATATCTTCTAAACTTTTTAAAATCTAGTTTCCAACCTTTGTAGATTAATTTGCCATTACGGTAAATATCTTTGCTTGTTCCAAGATTTAGGTTTTGACTATCAATAAAGGCATAAATCGGAGGATGTTTGTTTTTGGACTTTGCAATTTTCATAAGCTAATTTCCTTACGAGGAAGATGCCCCGCGACTTGTTGCAGGAGCTTCACTCGTCTTACTTCCCAATAAGTTTTTGATGGTAATTAAACTCCTTAGTATTTTTTTGCAACGATCATCATGTGTCCACTTGAATTGACAACAAATGGGTCGGTACATATTTTATTGTGCAACTCTATCCAGTTTTTTCAAGCATCTGGAAATTTTCTTGCGAAGTTATTTGTAATTTTTTTATCAATATTCAATCCCTCTAAACCAATTATTTCTAAAATGTTTACGCCTTTATCGGAAAAAATCGTTCTTAGCTCGTCAGAAGAGAAGAAATGACAGTAGGCATTGCCTCTAAATTTATAATCCTCCCCTTTAAAAACCAAGTCCTCGTAATGTTTCTTGTAAATGACTTCTTGAGGCCAACCACCTGGTGTTGAAAGCATAACACCATATTTACTCATCACAGAAGAAAAAATTGGAGCACCTGGTTTTGCAACCCTCACTAATTCTAAGATAGATTTCTGTCTTTCCGACTCAGGGCTAACATGAGAGAGAGGACCTCCTAAACACAAAACTGCATCAAACGAATTATCCTTAAATTCCGATAAGTCCGTTATCGAACCTTCAACAACCCCCTTTACCCTTTCACCAATTTTTGCCTTCTTTATTTGCTCTCTAGCAACCGTTAAATTTTCTGGAACTAAGTCGAGTAGAATTATATCGTAACCCAATTGAGCGAGTTCTATGGTATACCGTCCAGGACCGCCACCAGCATCTAGAACCAAACCCTTTAATGGTAAATATTTCCTTAAAAATCTTAAAGAGGTATTAAATTCTAAGTAGTGATAAGGGTCTTTTACCAACCTTCCCCACTCATCTTTTGCATATATCGAATATAATTTTTTGGTGAGTTTGATTTCTTTATTCATAATATTTATCCTCGACTAATTGTAACTTAATTCCTATTCTACCGCAGATTCTATCTGTAGATATCGTGCCCACCCAAATCGATAAACTCAACCGCACTTTCAGTAACAAATCTAAAAAGTACTCGTGTACTGTAGTTAAGAGAAAACGACCAATAATCTTCTAATTTTCCAGTTAGTTTGTGGGTTTTTAATGGAGGTTCAAATGGGTTGTCTAAAAATATCTGGAATTTTTTTAAGAAAGTTACCTTATCTTTGGTGGGGAAATTTTTTAGTTTTTTATTGAATTTTGCTGTGTAAAAAACAGAAGTAATTCTCATTTACTTAAAAAGATCTTCGGCGTTTTTAGCAACCAGTAACTTGCCTTTTTTCTTTTCCTTATCAAAATCTTCTATTGCCTCCATCGCCATTTTTTCCTCGTATAACCTGTTGTTTTCTACCATAGCTTCATAAACGGGTAATGAAAGTAATACCGCCTCGGGCTCGTTCCTCTTTAAGAGAAAAAAAGGAACAGCTAGTTTTTTAACTTTTTCTACCAAAGAGGGATAATCTCTTTGTAATTCCGAGATGGAGACAAGTTGTGTGAGAGTTAAAGTATTCATAGTATTTTCATACTACAATACATATTTAAATATGTCAAGAATTGGAATTATTCTGTCACAGATTTGCGTTGCTCTTCTAAAAAGTCCAAAAAATCATCTACACTTTTTTCAAACTTGGAGGATAATCTGCGAGGTGATTCCATCAAGTGCTCGGGAATTTCGGAAACAAAACGCGAAACAGTTCCCATGCTGGTTGTTCCAAAATAGAGTCGTCTTTTAGCGTAAGTTAGATAAAGTCTGTCTTTGGCTCTGGTCATTCCTACATAAAACAACCGGCGTTCCTCTTCTACTTCTGCTTTTGATTCCAGCGATCTGGAATGGGGAAAAAGACCTTCTTCTAACCCCACAATAAAAACACCGAAAAATTCTAATCCCTTAGCTTGGTGCAAAGTCATTAAACTCACCGCGTCTTTGGTGTCGCTTACCATTTTTTTGGTTTCGTCTGTTGCCGTATCTTGCGGGTTAACCAGCGCAATATTTTCCAAAAATTCTTCTAGGGTGGCAAATCTTAATGCCACCGAGCGCAACTCCTTTAAGTTTTCCACTCGAGCTTCTGATTCAGCTGTTCCGTCATCAAGATGTGCTAGATACCCCGATTTATCCAAAACAAAATCTAATAATTCTAGTACAGTAAGATTTTTTTGCGCTGTTAGCATTTCGCGAATGGGAAATGTGGTTTTTAAAGCGACTTCTTCAATAGCAAACGCTGTTGATTTTAGTTGCTCTAGCATTTTTTCTCCAACTTTGCGGGGTGGAACATTTATGATTCTTTTCCAGGAAACAAAATCTTTGGGATTATGCAAAATTCGCAAATACGAGATGGCGTCTTTAATTTCTTTTCTGTCATAAAAGCGAGTCCCCCCAACAAGTTTATAGGGAATACTTTCTTTAATAAACGCTTCCTCAATACTTCGAGATTGGGCGTTGGTGCGGTACAAAACCGCAAAGTCGGAAAAACCCCCCTTAGAGTTTTTAACTCTTTCGGTAACAAAGTTTGCCTCGTCTTCTTCGGTTGTAGCTTCGTAAAGAAAAATTTTTTCTCCCTCGGAATTATCTGTGGCTAAATTTATTTTTAAATGAGTTTGATTATGTTCTATAACGCTACGAGACGCCTCGACAATAGTTTTTGTCGAGCGGTAATTTTTAGGCAGATAGAAAATTTTAGAGGTGGGATAATCTTTTTCAAAAGACAAAACATTTCTAAAGTCCGCGCCTCTAAAAGAATAAATGCTTTGCGAAACATCTCCTACCACGCAGAGTTTTTGAGAACGAGAAGTTAGAGTCTTTATAAGAACATACTGCGCGCGGTTGGTGTCTTGATATTCATCAACCAAAACAAACAAAAACTTGTCTTGATAGTAACTTAAAACATCTGGCGCTTCTCTAAAAAGCCTCACAATTTCGGAAATTAAATCGTCAAAATCCAGCGCGTTTTGCTCCTTAAGCGCTTTTTGGTATTCAGGATAAATCTTGGATACTTTTTCCAAATAGGGACCATAAGCAAACTTAGCAAATGTTTTGGGATTAACAAGCTCGCTTTTGGCGCTGGAGATATTAGCTAAAACCCCGTTGGGATTTAATTTGGTGGAATCGTAATTAAAACTTTTCAAAATGGATTTAATTAAAGATTTAGAATCGCCGTCGTCAAAAATTGTAAACCCTGGAGCAATTCCAATGGCTTTTCCATGAACTCTTAAGATTCGAGCGCAAATTCCATGAAAAGTTCCCATCCAAATTCCGGTTAAATCTTTTTCTCCCAATAGATTGGCAACTCTGGTTTTTATCTCACCTGCTGCTTTGTTGGTAAAAGTTACAGCAAGAATGTTTTCTGGAGAAATCCCCACTTCCTTTATTAAGTAGGCAATTTTGTAGGTTAAGACTCTGGTCTTGCCCGACCCCGGACCTGCGACCACTAGCTCTGGTTCATCACAGTAAACAACCGCCTGTCGTTGCTCATCGTTTAGATTATTTAAAATATCTTTCGGCATTGCTAGATATTAGACTAATTTGACTAATTTGGTAAGATAGAGATGTGATTCTACAAACTGACAATACAATATACCACCTTCTGCGTGCTTTACGCCCTAGACAGTGGGTTAAAAATGCCAGTCTCTTTGCGGCGGCAATGTTTAGTGGAAGACTCTTTGAAAGTGATATTTTTTTTAGAACCGTTGTGGCGGCAATTATCTTTTCAGCGCTTTCTTCGGCTACTTATCTCATTAACGATGCAATCGATGCCAAAAAAGACGCCCTTCACCCGATTAAAAAGAATCGCCCGATTCCTTCGGGCAAGCTTTCGCGCGAAGTGGCTATTTTAACTGCCTTTATTTTAATTTTCTTTTTTATTCCCACATCTCTTGTAGCGGTAAATTTTCATTTTTTTCTAATTTGCGTGGGTTATCTTTTAATGCAAGGGACATATTCGTTGTGGCTTCGCCATGTTATTATTATTGACGCTCTAACTGTTGCTATGGGGTTTATTTTGCGCGTTTTTGCCGGCGGGTTTGCAACTTCCATTCCGGTTTCGTCTTGGATAATTTTGGCTACAATCGGCTTATCGCTACTTTTGGCTTTTGGAAAACGAAGGTCCGAAAGAACCATCCTGACAAATTTGGACATTTCTTTTAAAACCCGCGAGACTTTAAAACATTACCCCGATTCGCTTTTAGATTCTATGATTTCGATGTCGGCAAGCTTTACTATAATCTCGTATTCGTTTTTTTCGTTTCAGGCTAAAAGCCGACCCGAGCTAGCAATCGCTCGTTTTTTACCGACTACCCTGTCTTCGCCTAAATGGATGATGCTTACAATACCAATTGTTATTTATGGGGTGGCAAGATATTTGTATGTAATTTACGAAAAAAAAGATGCCGAATCTCCAGAGAGAGTTCTAACTTCGGATCTTCCGCTTTTGGCTTCTGTGATGGTTTGGGCGCTGGTGGCGCTGGCAATAATTTACCCTTTAGGAACAACGATTTAATTTGTTTCTATTTTTAAGTACGAAGCGCTGACCCAGCCCTCTTTGGTGTTTTCGTACCTAATTTTAGCCCAACCTGTCTGTTCTTCGAGAATTGTAACTTGTGTTCCCACAGCAATTGTGCCTAATTTTTCTGCGGTAGTAGATGCGGAAGCCCTAACATTTAGCCCAAAATCGGTTCCAGTTTCGGCAACGGTAGCCTTTTTGACTGGAACTCCTGCTGGTCCGCCAGAAATTTGATCAATTGTGTCTAAAGCTTCTTGAGAGAGATCGGCCAGATCGTTTCCCAAATATCCCAGAATTAAGCTAGGGTTTGTATTTGTAACATCAGCCAGCAAAATTTTTTGAGCGTTTAAATTATAAATTTTTCCAGTGTAATCAATGTAATAGTTGAACTCGGGCAAACCCTTTCCGCGGGTTTTATTATAATAGGCAATACCTTTAATCCACTCCTCTAAACCCACCTTGGAAAAGGCGTTAAGGTTGGAGAGGTTGTAAATTTTAACTGTTTTGCTACTTTGATCTGACAGGGTAATATTAGATTCTATTGGGAGCAAAAACATATCTAAAGACACATTTACTTTAAAACCCTTTTTAGTTGTAACATCCAAGGTTTGCCCCTCGTAGCCCTCCTTGATCGCCTCTATTTTGTGATTGGTATCATAAGCAAAAACTTTAAGGTCGGAGGAACTTAGGGGAGTTGTTCCCAAAGAAACGCCATCTACGGTTACTTCCACATCGGGCGGGTTGGAGATTATAGCAATCACAGACCCCCCTTTAGAGGCTTTTTCCATCCAGACCATTTGCCCCGAGGAAAAATTGGACGACACTCCCAAATCTCTTTTTATGGCCACCTCCGTTCCCACGACAGCGCTAAGCCTAGTTTCGTAATTGTTATTTTCGCCTTCAAGAGCAATTTTAAATTCACCCTGTTTGGTTTCTTGACCTTTGTAGGGGGTATTGCCAACTAATTTATCGTCAATAAAAACTGTTGCCGTATCATAAATAGCACTAATAGAGAAGGAAATTGGTCCTTTTAAGTTTCTTTTTGACCAGCCAAAAAACAAAAGCGCAAAAAACAGAACCAAAATTAAAACAATTGCTGGGATAAGAGTTTTTTTAGTCATACTCTAAATATACCACAATTAAAGTCGCTTTAAAACATCTCCAAAAGTACTTAGAAGACTTGTTTCCTTTGGATTAATTAAAAAAGGAGCTAGCTTTTGGGAGAAGGCATTTTTTATCCCTTCGTTCTTGTACTTTTCTGTTGCCAGTTTAAGTAAATCTTTCATATCATTATCTTTGGCAAATTTATGATCAAATCTTGCGCCCGTCGCATAAAGCCAAACAATATCATAAATATCTCTTGGTTGGGTTTCTTTTCTAAAAACATAGGCAGAAAGTTTTTGTACCGTCAGATTATCAAGAGAGTTTGTTAACACTTCTCTAGCGTAGCCGAACCTTAAAAGTGGTTGTGTTTCCAAACTTTGGTTTTTCCACGATCTAGAATAATCAATTTTTATCATCAGTTTTTCCTTTAGGTTGCTGCTTATTTTAAGTGGTTCAAGAAGATTGGGAAACTTAATTTCAAAATAGAACTTTCCTTCATTCTTTTTAACTGCTAGCTCACATTCAATATTTTCCTTTCGGAATACTACACAAACCTCGCTTACCAAATCTCCTATTTTCTTTTCGGAAATATCTAAATTGTCGAAGTCTAAATCCTCCGAGAATCTTGGAATATTTCTTAAAAGCCGTAGTGCCGTTCCGCCAATAAAAGACAATTTTTGAGCCTCTTTTAAGCCATAAAATTCGTAAATAAACTTTGATTGTAGGTATTCTCTAATTAATCCTCTTTTCTTGTCTGCCGGAAGCCCCTGCAACACCGCCGATTTTTGGATATTTTCCCAATTAGAAATTATATTATTCATGGTAATATTCTTTGCAACCACAATGGATAATGCTTAATAAACTCTGTAAGTTTAATCCTATTAAGGTGGGTTAGGTCAATTCGATAATTTGCTAGATTCTTAATCCTTCTGACATAAAGATAGTCCAAAAGAGCCTTTTCGGGGTTAGCTATATTATAGTAAACCCCAGATATTGGATCTGCCATCTTTTCGAATCCAAAATAAAGTTCTAATGGAATTTTAGAGTAAAAATAATTTCCCATAGAAGTGACAATTTTTTTTGAGGTGGTTGTTGTAACGGAAGTAACGGAAAGAGGAATGTCTGGTATTACTCCACAAGAGTTCAAAACGCTTTCCATGCTTACATAGGATGGAGTGTATAAAATTCCAGCCAAAGCAAATTCGTCAATTTTTGAGTCTAAGAACTTATATAGACCCCTTTTTATGCTCACGATCTTTTTTGATCTCGCAAATCTATAGAGAGATATGTTTATAGAATGAGGAGACTCTAAAGGAAAAGCTACACTCACACTTGTTGTAGTAAAAACAGAGGAGGTTATTGCTTGTCTAAATTTCTCAAATGTCATACACAGATAATATACAATATTGTATATTATCTGTCAATGGGTAAATGGTTTGTTCGGGATAGTTGTTAAAAATAACAACAATCCGAAATATTTTAGATCCTTTCCTCCTATAGTTTTACAATAGCTCTTGACACTCTCGGGGTTAGTCTGCTAGTGTTAAAGTCACTATTAAATATTTAAGTTAGTTTACCACCATTTTTAACATTTTAAGAATTCTAAATTCTTAAAGTATTAAGAAAGGTTAGCAGTATTATGACAGTAAAACCTCTTTTGGATAATATTCTAATTGAGCCTTTGGAGAGGGAACGCCAAACCGCTTCGGGAATCGTAATCCCCGATTCGGCAAAAGAAAAACCTCAAGAAGGCAAAGTTGTTGCCACAGGTCCTGGAAAACCTAATGACGCCGGGGTTCTTATAAAACCGCAAGTTAAAGCCGGGGATACGGTAATGTACAAAAAATGGGGCGGCAACGAAATTAAAATTGCAGGCAAAGATTATTTAATAGTTAAAGAGGAGGATATTTTGGCGACTTTGTAAAGTCGCCAAATTCAACATTATGGCAAAACAAATTTTGTATGGAGAAGAGGCGCGAAAAAAATTAAAAGCCGGTGTCGACAAGCTATCTTTTGCAGTTGCCACTACACTAGGTCCTAAAGGTCGCAATGTTGCTTTAGATAAAAAGTGGGGCGCTCCTAGTGTGGTTCACGATGGGGTAACTGTGGCAAAAGAAATCGAACTTGCCGACCCTTTCGAAAATATGGGGGCGCAAATTGTTAAAGAAGCAGCCGAAAAAACTAACGATGTGGCAGGGGACGGCACCACAACCTCTACTCTTTTGGCGCAGTATTTGGTGGATCGTGGGCTAAAGAATGTGACTGCTGGGGCAAACCCTATGATTTTAAGACGGGGCTTGGAAAAAGCAAGAGATGCGATTGGGGCAGAAATTAAGAAAATGGCAAAGCCTATTACAACAAAAGAGGAAAGATCGCAGGTTGCTACGGTTTCGGCGCAGGATTCCGTAATTGGCAATATGATAGCTGATGCTTTGGAAAAAGTGGGAGTAGCAGGGGTTGTAACTGTTGAGGAAGGCAAAGGGCTTAAACTGGAAGTGGAATACAAAGAGGGAATGGTTTTTGATAAAGGCTATATTTCGCCATATTTTGTAACTAATGCCGAAAGAATGGAGGCCGAAGTCACAGGAGCCAATATTTTAATTACCGACCAAAAAATTACCTCGCTTCAAGACATTTTACCTATGCTGGAAAATTTGGTTAAAGTCTCCAAGAATTTGGTAATTGTAGCCGACGAAATAGAAGGCGAAGCGCTGGCAACACTAGTCGTGAATAAAATTAGAGGCACCTTTAACGCTCTGGCTGTAAAAGCTCCAGGATTTGGTGACAGGCGCAAAGAAATGCTTGCCGATATTGCGGTTTTAACCGGCGGAACATTCATTTCCGAGGAAACGGGACGAAAGTTAGATAGTGTTACAGTCGAGGATTTGGGCAAGGCCGACAGAGTGGTTGCTGGAAAAGAAGAAACTGTCATTGTGGGAGGCAAAGGGAGTTCCAAGAATATTTCTGACAGAATTTCTCAAATTAAATCGCAAATTGCCAAAACCGACAGCGATTTTGACAAAGAAAAATTGCAAGAGAGGTTGGCAAAACTATCTGGGGGGGTTGCGGTAATTAATGTCGGCGCGGCAACTGAAACCGAATTAAAAGAGAAAAAATATCGAGTAGAAGACGCGGTTAATGCCACCAAGGCTGCCATGGAAGAAGGAATTGTTGCTGGAGGCGGTGTGGCTTACTTAAAACTAAAAGGGGCAATTGATACTCTAAAGCTTGAGGGAGACGAAGCGTTGGGCGCGCAAATTCTTAAAGATTCCCTAGATCAACCAATAAGAAGGATTGTAGAAAACGCCGGAGTGGATGCTGGTTGGGTAGTCCGCGAAGTGGAGAAAAAAGAGGGCAACTTGGGATACAATGTTATGACCATGAAATTTGAGGATATGGTAGAAAAAGGTATTATTGACCCAGCCAAAGTTGTGCGAGCGGCAATTCAAAACGCAACCAGTGTTGCGATAAGTGTTATTACAACCGAAGCGCTAGTCACCGATCTTCCAGAAAAGAAAGAGCCTATCGGGCAAGGTAGCAACATGGGGGGGATGGGTGATATGGGTGATATGTAGCTTGAGGGTTTTTAATTGTTAAGATGCTTATCTAATGCCTTATTGGCCATTTTATCTGCCAGAGTGTTTTTTTCGCGGGGAATGTAAGTGTAGCTAACAGAGACAAACCTTAGGGCAATATCTTTTGCCTGTTGGGCAAGAATTGCCAAACGGGCTTGTTTAATTTTAAATAATCCTTTCATTTGATTTACCACTAAATTGCTATCCAAAAAACAATCAACAATCTGGATCCCAAGTTTAGAGCATTCCTCAAGACCACGGATTAAGGCTTGATATTCAGCTACATTATTTGTCGCTATTCCTATGTGTTGTCCTCCTATTTTCCTTCTATCTTCAATCCAAATTGCCCAGCCAATGCCCGCGGGTCCAGGGTTGCCCCGCGATCCACCGTCGGTAAAAAGTTGCGCCTTTAAATTTTCCATAGAGAAATACTATACCCATCTTAGGCTAGTTTGCAACCTGTGGGGTTGTAAAGTAGCTTAGATGGTGTACCATCAAATGCCAGATTAGTGTATCATCAAATGGTATGTCCTTAACCGAATTTGTAATTGACTTTAAAAAGTTTGCTCGGCTTTCTATTCTTGCTACTGCACTTTACTTTGTAGCCAAGGCGGGTTTAGGCTATGGCATCGACTACTATAAAAAAACTAGACCTCCCATTGTTGTTGCCCCAGAGGCAAGATTTGGTCTTATTACCCCAACAAAGATAGATTCTATAAAACTCAATCAAGAAACTGGCCCAATTTACATTCTAGATACCAAGACTGGAAAATTACCAATCCTCCCCCAAAGGCTTAAAATTTACCCCGCAGTTACCCCAACACTCTCTATTCTTGCCGAAAAAAAGGTCAAGGTTGTGGCAACTGTTTTTGGATTCGTAAGAGATCCCGAAAAAATAAGCTTCACGGAGTTTAAGTGGAGCGACCTTTATTTCGACAGAAACAAACTTGTTTACTCCTCGAGAATTTTTTGGGGGCAGGCTTACAATAATTTTTTTAGCCTCAGATACGACAGAAATAATCCTCCGGCATATTACGCAACATATAGGGCGCCAACAGGAGAGGTTGCCAAAAGTACTCTATTGGAGCTACTAAAGCAGGCTAATTTAGCAAGCGAAGAAATTCAGAATTCTAAAATTGAGATTGAATACTTAAATTTAATTGCGGGAAATTATGTATCAGTTGCAACATCGGAAGAATCCCAATTTACCAAAGTTAGTATTACTCGGCAGATTAAAGATGGTAGCGAGCTGTACAATGTCGCTTCGGAGTCGCCCACATCCCCCGTGGTTTACATCATTCTAGGGCAAGATCCCACTATGGCAGTCAAGGTTGTAGAGTTTAAATACTTTTGGCATAATTTTGACTTTGCGCAAGGTTCCGAATATCCCACCAATAACATCTCAAACGCTTGGGACAAAATTCAAAACAATCAAGGATTGCTTGTTAGTCTTTATACAAATGACGCTGGCAAATACGAGAACTACGCAGGAGATCCAGTTACTAAGCTGGAAATTAACGAGGCAAGCATAGTCTATTTAGAAAGCAATAATTTTCAAGATCTGCTGGAGCCTTATTTTAGTCTTTCCGGCAAAGCCAAATTTGCCGATGGAAAAGAAGGAGCCTTTGTGCTTTATTACAACGCTCTCTCCCCCGAAAAACTAAAGCAATAGTATCCAATCCAAAATATTCTTAGCATCACCAAACCTATCATCACTCCCCAAAATCACAATTAGAATCTTCTTTCCCAGATTATCGTAGGAGTAAACCAGACACCCTTTGGCTTTTTCGGTATTACCGGTTTTAATTCCCGTAGTTCCGGGAATTTCCTTGAGCAATTCGTTGGTAGTTGTAATAGTATAGGTTTTCTTAAAAAGATTTGTGGTGACTTTTATTTCGCGTGTTCCAACTATAATTCTAAAAATATCGTTTTTCATGGCCTCCTGCGCCAGTACTGATAAATCTCTTGCGGTTGTCAATTGGTTTTGATCTTCGCTATCAAACCCAATTTCGTTACTAAAAACTGTGCTGGTTAAACCTAAATCTTGGGCTTTAGTATTCATCTTGTTGATAAACTCTCCATAGCTTGCGCTTACATGAGCCAAGGAACACGCGGCATCCGAGGCGCTTTTAACTAACATTCCGTAAAGCAGACTTTCGATAGTAACCTGGTCATTTGCGAAAAATCCCACCGTTGGTTCATCAAGTCCTACGCAAGTTGGAGGAATAGCAACTACTTGCGCCAAGTCATAATTTTCCAAAATTACCAAAGCGGTTACTATTTTGGTAGTCGAAGCTGGGGGAAGAGGAGCATCGGGGTTTTTTTCGTAAAGAGGTTTTCCAGTTTTTGCATTAACAGCAATGGCGCTTGTAGCTGTTATCAAGGGAGCGGGCGTCTGGTTATTGTTAAGTGTAGATACAGTTGTTGCGGAAGCTCCGGCAACCGCGCCTTTTTTTAAGATAAAATCTTCTTCGGTCAAAAGATTACTAGAAGACAGAAATGTGGGAGAGGGCGCAACAAACAGCAGTCCCAAAAGAAATAGAGAAAAAACAAAAATTTTAGCAAATGGTCTTGCTGGAGATTTTTTTTTCATTTAGTTTGGGGATTTAATTTGCTAAGACCGACATCAATTCTTTCCATGTCTCGGGGAAAAAGCGAGGCTTCGCGAATATTATTTAAACCCAAAACTTGCATGGCAATTCGTTCCGCCCCTAGAGCAAATCCGCCCTCTGGCGGGATGCCGTATTTAAAAGCCATTAAGTAAAGCTCAAAATCTTTCTCTTTATTTCCGCGATCTTTGATTGCCTGGAGCAACTGGTTGTAGTTGTTAATTCTCTGGCTTCCCGAAACCCATTCTAAACCCCGTCCCAGCAAATCAAAACTTAAAGAAAATTCAGGATTTTCGGGATCTGGCATGGTATAAAAAGCTCTCTTTTTGGTTGGATAGTGCGTGATAAAAACAAGATCGCTCTTGTGAGTTTCTCGCGCCCACCTACAAATTTCTCTTTCGTCCTCGGGATCTAAATCGGGTTCTTTTCGATGATCTACGCCGGTGCTCTCAAAAATAATTTGCTGGGCCTCGCGCATTTTAAGATAAGGAATTGTTTTTGCCACTTGTGGTGTGGCTTGATTGTACAAAGCAAGCTCTGGAGAGCAGAATTTGTTTAAATCTAAAAATATTTCAAAAAATAATTTTTCCAAAACAACCAAAATATCTTTCCAACTATCAATAAATCCCATTTCGGCGTCTAGGCTAATGTATTCGCAAAGATGCCTTGTAGTAACGCTGGGTTCTGCCCGATAGGCTCGGGCAACAGAAAAAACCCTTTCAAAAACACCTAGCATAATTTGCTTATAG
Source organism: Patescibacteria group bacterium (assembly GCA_018896215.1). Lineage (NCBI taxonomy): Bacteria > Patescibacteria group bacterium. Next base: position 4,756 of record JAHINB010000011.1, on the reverse strand, counting down.
AGTTGAGGGCTTTGCGCCATGTAGGCGTTGTGTTCAAAATATTTTACCGGAAAAACATTAGATCCGCCTTCGGTTGCCGATGCCACAAAAGTTGGAGCATAAAACTCCTCAAAACCCAACCCACTCATAACTCGCCTAAATGTGTTAATAATCTGATTTTCCACTTTAAAAATAGCTTTAATCTTGGGGTGTCTTAAGGTAAGCGAGCGGTAGTCTAAAAGCACTGGAAGCGAAACTGCTAATTCATTTGCGCCCATGTCAAACGGGAGAGGAGCGGATTTTTCGAGAATGGTGATCTTTTCTATTTGCAATTCTATCGTCCCGGTTAAAATTTCGGGATTGATCATATTTTTTGGTCTTGGCTTAACCAGTCCCTCAATGGTAATTACATCTTCCAGACCAATTTTTTGCTCTAACACTGTCCCCACGCACTGTAAAACCCCCGAGGAATCTCGCAAATCCAAAAACACCACCTTACCGTGGTTTCTTATAGACTGCACCCACCCCGAAACTCTAACTTTTTCGCCCACTTTGGCAATTAAATCTGCGGTTTTTTCTCTTTGGAGCATATGTTTTCTTATATCCTATTTAAAGGCTAAATACAAGATTGAATAGATGCGTCTCTAATGCCATAATTGTCTTATGGCAAAACGGGGAAGAAAACCAAAAAGAAGACCATTGGGAATATCGCTAAATTCCGAGGCGCTATTTTCGATTGTAGCGCTAGTCTTGTGGGGGGTTGGCGCGCTTTGCGCGGTGTCTCTCGCTTACTCCAATGCCCTTTTTAACAAAGTTGTTCAAGATACTTTAATAGAGCTTTTTGGTTTTGGGGCGTTCGTTGTTCCTGTAATCTTGCTTTATTTAGGGCTTTTTTTCTTGAGAAACTTAAAATGGAGAATTTTGGAAACACGAACGCTGTTTGGGCTACTGATATTTTTTGTGGCACTTCTTGGTATACTCGAAATGCGGGGAGGGCTATTAGGAGAAACGGTTTTTTTGAAAGTTAGTCTGTATATTTCTTCTTTCGGTGCTTATCTGCTATTTATCTTACTTATTGTATTTTCTTTTGTTCTGATGTTCGAAATGAGCCTAGAAAGAATACTAGTAGGCGCAACGGCTTCTTTTAAAGCCTTTTGGGAGCAAATCAAGGGGTGTCTTAATAAGGTAAGAATAAAACGGGAAGGTGCGGAACAGCAACAAGGAGAAGCTGATAAGGAGCTAGGTTTTGAGGTTGTTCCAACAATTGGAGAACCAAAAGAAACACTAACCAAAGAGAAGATCCCCAGTGTCGCCAGTCAACAAACTACCGTTCCACCAGCAAAGACAGTTTCGAACCTTCCTTACAACGATCTTGTTTGGGAGTATCCACCTATTAGCTTACTATCGGAACCTCCCCAAATTAAAGCCGAGAGAGGAGATGTTAAGCAGAGAGCAAGTGTCATAGAAAAGACCTTGGATTCTTTTGGCATTAAGTCTCGGGTTGTAGAAGTAAACAAGGGTCCTGCAGTTACCCAGTATGCCATGGAAACAGTCCAGGGAACCAAAATTACTAAAATTACCTCGCTCTCAAACGACCTGGCACTAGCTCTTGCCTCACCCACAGGATCGGTAAGAATAGAAGCTCCCATCCCAGGGCGATCGCTGATTGGAATAGAAGTTCCCAACAACTCCTCGGAACTAGTAACCCTAAAAGAAATTATGCTTTCGGATAAAATGGCAAAAGCTAAATCTAAATTAACTATTGCGCTTGGAAAAGATGTTTCGGGGACTCCGATAATATACGATATTTCCAAAATGCCTCATGTATTGGTTGCCGGAGCAACTGGTTCTGGAAAATCGGTGATGTTGCACTCCATGATTGCCACACTGCTTTTTAGATGCTCTCCCGCGGAATGCAAGTTTATTATGGTAGATCCTAAACGAGTAGAATTAGTGGGCTACAAAGATATTCCGCATTTGCTAACCCCGGTTATTGTAGATGCGCACAAAGCGCTTCCCGCCTTTAAATGGGCAATTTCCGAAATGGAAAGAAGGTATAAGCTCTTCGAAAACGCCAAGGTTCGCGATATTGATTTATACAACGAGCTTTCGGGGTTTCAGGCATTGCCTTACATTATTATTATCGTTGACGAATTAGCGGATTTAATGATGACCGCGGCAGCCGACACCGAAAAAGCGGTTTGTCGAATTGCCCAACTTGCCCGAGCCGTGGGAATTCATTTAATTTTGGCTACCCAGAGACCTTCGGTTGATGTTTTAACTGGGCTGATTAAAGCCAATGTTCCTTGCCGTGTTGCTTTTAATGTGACCTCGCAGATTGATTCGCGGGTTATTATCGATCAGCCGGGAGCGGATAAACTTTTGGGTCGGGGAGATATGCTTTTTGTTCCGCCAGACGCGTCTAAACCCTCCAGAATTCAAGGCGTTTTTGTGTCGGACAAGGAAAGAACCGCCCTAGTGGAATTTTTGAGACAGTCACAAGTATCACCTGACTACGCCGAAGATGTTGTGGAGTTTCATCAGACCAATAAAGTGGATAGTATTTCGGAATCGTCGGACGCTTATTTTAAAGAAGCGATAAGATTGGTTTGTTTGCACAATAAAGCCTCGTCGTCCTTACTGCAACGCAAGCTAAGTATTGGATATGCTAGAGCCGCAAGATTGTTGGATGAGCTAGAAGCGCAAGGGATTGTATCTAGCGCTACAGGAAGCAAGCCCCGCGAAGTTTTAATTGCTGATGCCGAAGAATACCTGGCCTCTTCGGGCAAAACCTCATGAAATCGGTTAGCGAAATTTTAAAACAAAAACGCCTCGAACAAGGTTTTTTAATTGAAGACGCTTCGAGACAACTTAAAATCCACCAGCGCTATCTTAGAGCGCTAGAAGAAGCCAATTACGCTATTTTTGCCAGTAGCATTCAACTAAAGGGGTTTTTGCGAAATTATGCCGAGTTTTTAGGCTTAAATAAGGAAGATACCCTAGCTTTTTTAAGACGCGAGGTAGACGAAAAAGCTCTTAATCAAAAAGGAAGAAGGTTGGCAGGACAGAATTTTTTTAAGCAGTTTGTTATTACTTCGGGTACAGTTATGACGGTTTTGGTAACGCTTTTGCTTTTGGGATTTTTTTCCTATGTCTATATTCAATACCGCTCGTTTTCTCAAGCGCCATATTTAAAAGTAGAAAGTCCCGCCAGCGATGTTTCTCAAGATCAGCAGGTCATAAACATTTTTGGCAAGACCGATAAAGACGCGACAATTGCAATTAATGGACAGCAGGTTCTTTTAGGAGAGGAGGGATCCTTTGCCACGCCGGTTTCGCTTTCTTTGGGTTTAAATATTATAAATATTACAGCCACTAACAAACTGGGAAAGGTTTCTAAGGTAGAAAGAAAAGTTTTAGTAAATACTGCGGCAGTTTTAAGTCCCAGCGCGGATGTGACACCAGAGGAACCAGCAAGCAGTAGTACGGAAATTACGCTAGAGGTTACACAAGACGCCTCGTATCTATTGGTTTTAGAAGACGCGGTTAAAGTATTCGACGGGGTGGTTCTTTCTGGAGTTAAGTTAACCTTTTCACCACAGGCGGAATTGCAAATTAAAGCTGGAAATGCTGGTGTTGTTAGAGTAACAAAAAACGGTGAGGACTTAGGGGTGTTGGGAAAGGCAGGCGAGGTAGTAGAGACTACCTACACGGTAGATTCCCACTTGCCAGAACCCTAGTTTTTGGTGTATGTTGGAGGAACACTGCCATGGATATACAAACTATTTTAATTATCATTATTATCCTCCTCTCGATAAATCTGGTGCTTCTAATTGTCTATGTAATTTTAATTTTAAAGGAAGCCCGACAAACTATTTACAAAGTCAATCGCGTGCTGGACACAATCTCCAGCGCCGCCGAGGCCGTCTCTAACCCCATAGCGTCTATCACAGCAATTATCGCTGGTTTTTCTCAAGGATTTAAGCTGATTAATTTGTTTAAAAGTGGAGATGACAATACGCCCAACTCAAAATCCGACAAAAAATAATTCCTCTGATTCGGGAGGCTTTGTACTAGGAGCAATGCTCGGAGGCATCGTGGGAGCTTTGTTTGGACTGGCATACGCCCCGCAAAAAGGAGAAAAAACCCGAGAACAGATAAAGAATGCTGTAGAGCCAGCCTTAGATAATTTGGCCCCCATGATAAAAAAAGCTCAAGAAACCGCAAGACCAATCATTGCCGAGGTAAAAAAGGATTTAGAAAAAACCTCATCTGAAACTAAAAAAAAGGTTGCGGCTTCGGTAAATACTATTGCTGACGAAGTACCGCCATCCCGTAATCTTTTAAAGCCACTTAAAAAGAGATTTTTTAAAACCAAAAAAGGGAAATGAAATGCGTTTGCTTTAAGGGAGACACCCCTAAAGGCATTTGATCCCTGTTTTGGGGTGTCTCCCTAAAAACATGAACTTGCTGGTTTCTTCCACAGTTGCTTGCTTTCTCCTTACTCTTTTTATTTCTCTCTCTTTTGCCCAAGATCCCGTTTGGCAGGTAAATATTGGAAGGAACCCTAGCTCACAAATCTACTCCATGGAATTGGACGAAGATGGCAGTCTATATATTCCCTTGTATATTACCGAAGAGGGGGGATTGGTTAAGGTTTCTAAAGACGGAGTAAAAGAGTGGCAATACATTGTACCCAATCAGACAAAACAAGTTATGGGATCACCCCGCATCGTAGGAGATGCGGTAGTCTTAGTTACTGGTTGGGGAGGAGCCT
>JAHINB010000010.1 GCA_018896215.1 Patescibacteria group bacterium | reverse complement strand
AAGCTGAGCCGTTAGGCGATGCGGGCGGGGAAACGCTGGGGCTATGTTCATTATAGGTAAGAGATAGAATAGGAAATAGTAAGGCACGATGGCGAAGTGGAAACGCTGGGGTCTGCAAAACCTCGATGCGAGGGTTCGATTCCCTCTCGTGCCTCCACTAGAAACAGTTCCCGCCAAAGGCGGATTACTGTTTCTTGTGTCCTCCGTAGCTTTAGCGTAGGAGGACTGATTATTAAGAAATTTAATCTCGCCCACCTTCGCCAAGGCTACGGTGGGCATAAATAGCTGTAATTCGCTTCGTTCATAACAGCTATTAATGGGCCTGTAGCTTAGTTGGTAAAGCGTTGCATTCGCATTGCAAAGACCAGCGGTTCGAATCCGCTCAGGTCCACCACCGCGTCAAACGGGGTTATAGAAGAATAGGAATCATGAGTGGTGTACTATCAAAATTGCAAAATATATCTGTACATAACTGAAAATCCTTTTTACATAAGCCACCACGCCTCGCTTTTTCGCGTTTAATGGGCTTTTTACTCCTTCTAAGTCAATTTTAGTAATTTTTAGACCATTTATGTTTGCAAAGTAGTTTAAGCTCGGTTCAATTCCCCAACCTCTAGAGTTATCCGACTCCAACACCTCTTTTAGAATTTTAGTTTTTAAAACTCGCTGTCCTGACAAAAGAGGTAGAAAATCTCGTTTGAGTCTATGCAAAATAGGATGGTGGTTCTTTAGCACGCCAACGCAAACATCAAATTTCCCATCCACAACTGGCGCAATAAGTTGCCTTATATGGTAATCGGTGATCTCAGATAGATCCGCATCCAAAAGCAAAACAAATCCTGTTCTAACTCGTTTGAGACCTTCTCTTATCGCGCCACCTTTTCCAATATTTTGATTTAGACGAGTGGCGATTACCTTAGGAAATTTTTTGGCAATATCTAGGGAGTTGTCGGTACTTCCATCGTCAACAACAACTATGCTATTGATATGCGGAGAGATACTTAAGACAGAAAGAACCGCTCCAATTCGGGGAGCTTCGTTATAACAGGGAACTATGGCATCAACTTTAGTCATGGTAAAATCAACTGCATGCAAGATATCATATCCTTTGATGAATTCAAAAGGCTAGACCTCCGAAAATGATGTTGTATTTGGATAAATACACCGATGCCATTGTTTTTACTGGCGATGGTGATTACTATTGGGTCATTGAATACTTGCTGAAAAACAAAGGAACAGTTAGGATTTTTGGGTCAGGAAGAACGATTGCTCACGAATTAAAACAATTATTAAAAGGAAGTGTTACCGACATACAATTAATTAGAGATATTGTTGAGTTGGAATAAAAATAGGACAGACACTTTTAAAGGATCTGTCCCTCGGGATTATGGGTGCAGTTTATCAAATGGATATAAAAAGGTCAATATTAATTTTAAAGCTATGATCTTAGTTACCGGTGGGGCGGGGTATATTGGTTCGCATACAGTCAAAGCGCTCTTAAAAGAGGGTAGAGAAGTAGTGGTTTTTGATAATCTAGAGCAAGGTCCCGAAGATTTTATCAGAGATGCGACTCTTATCGTTGGTGATATTAGGAATTCTAACGATCTCAAAAAGCTTGATAATTATCAAATTGACGCTTGTTTGCATTTTGCGGCTTATGCATCAGTTGGCGAATCCGTAAAAGATCCCTCAAAATATTTTAAGAACAATGTCGTAGGTTCCTTTAATCTTATTGATTATCTAAATAATAGGGGAGTCAAGAAGTTCGTTTTGTCCTCCACTTCCGAAGTGTATGGTGAGGCGCAGTATTTACCAATTGATGAAAGCCATCAGCTAAATCCCACAAACCCATATGGCCTATCTAAACTTATGGTAGAGAATCAATTGTCTTGGTTTAATAAAGCCTACGATTTTAAATATACAGCCTTGCGTTATTTTAATGCCGCTGGAGCATCTATTGATGGATCATTAGGGGAATCTCATAATCCGGAATATCATCTTATCCCAAATGCTATACTTGGCGCTTTAGGTAAAAAAGATTTTGAATTTACTTTTTCAAAAGTTACTACACCCGACGGTTCTCCGATTCGCGATTTCGTTCATGTAGAAGATTTGGCCACGGCTCATATTTTGGCATTGAGATATTTGGAGGGAGGTGGCGAGTCCGATTGTTTTAATCTTGGAACAGGAAAGGGTTATTCGGTTTTGGAAGTTGCTTCTGAGGTAGAAAAAGTCACTGGGGTTAAATTACCACAAAAATTTGGTACAGCTCGTTCTGGTGAACCGGCAGAGAAGTATGCCAGTTACCAAAAAGCCCAAAAAATTTTGGGCTGGAATCCAAAATATGGATTGGCAGATATCATCCAATCCGCCTATAAATGGCACAAAAAATTGATAAATTTAAATACAACAGACGATCAATCCGCCTAAAAGAATACGATTATTCCCAAAATGGTTGGTATTTTGTTACCATTTGTACCCAAAACCGCAAATGTTTGTTTGGTGAAATTCCATTTGTAGGGGCAGACCAATGTGTCTGCCCAAATCCCGTTGTGCGATTAAATACGGCGGGAAATATTGTTAACAAATGGTGGTTGGAATTAAAAAACAAATTTACCAATGTTGAATTGGATGAATATGTGGTTATGCCAAACCATATCCATGGGATAATCAATATTGTTTTGGGCGCACACCCGTTGGGCGCACACCCGTTGGGCGCACACACAGGTGCGCCCCTACAGGAAATAATTCAATGGTTTAAAACAATGTCAACCAACGAATATATTCGTTTGGTAAAATCGGGTGCGTTGCCTCCATTTGAAAAATCGGTTTGGCAACGGAATTATTACGAACACATTATTAGAACCAAAAACGAATTAAACCGAATTCAATTCTATATTAAAGAAAACCCGGCCATGTGGGAGAGAGACAGAAATAACCTATTAGGAAAGACAACCTAATTTAAATTTAAAGATTTGAGGTATTTTTTAAAATCCTCACTCAAATCTTCCCTTTGCAAAGCAAATTCGACAGTTGCTATGATGTAGTTTAGAGGGTCGCCTGTTGTAACCCATTTTCCCTCAATTGGTTGGGCAATAATCTTTTTTCCCTCTTGTGCCATACTGTTTAAAACATCTGCAACCCAAAGCTCGTTTCCCTTTCCCAGCGGTGTCTCCTCGCACTTTTCGATGACTTCGTAGTTAAAGATAAATCTCCCAAATTGCGCCATATTAGAAAGAGCGGTATCCTTGTTGGCTTTTTCCACCAAGGTTTTTATCTCAAAAGATGCGTCTTTGTTTTTGTACTCAACAGAAGCGTATTTGTGGATTTCCTCCCAAGGAACTTCTTGTACTCCTAGAACCGCCGATGGTAGGTATTTGTAATAAGATTCAATCAGTTGTCCCAGCCCCGGCTTTTCGGAAAGCACTAGATCGTCACCAAAAAGGTAAGCAAAAGGCTCGTCGTTGTCTATGAGGCTTTTGGCGACTAAAAGCGGGGTGGCATTTCCGTAGGGCATATTCCTTTTCTGCCTTACATAGATAAAGTTTGCCAAATTGGGGATATTTCTAATTTTGGCAAGTTTATCACTGTTGTTTTTCGACTCCAGAATGTACTCCAGCCCCACATTGCTGTCAAAATAATCTTCTAGCGCTGACTGCCCCTGTTGCGTAACCAAAATAATGTCGGTGATGCCCGAAGCAACACACTCATCAACTACATGATGAATAATCGGTTTGTCAATAATGGGGAGCATCTGCTTGGGTTGATTTTTAGTTGCCGGCAAAAAGCGGGTGGCGTTTCCAGCCACCGCAATAACAGCTTTGGTTACCTTAGGATAAGACTTCATGATTTATCTAATGATTGTTAAAACTTCGCTCCAGCGAGCGGATTTTCCATTTATGGTTACAGAGACTAGACCGTTTTGCGCGCCTTCTGGAATCTTAGCTTCTATTTGGGTATCGCTCCAAAATGGAGTGTTTTCACGATTTAGCGTTACTCCCCCAATCTCGACAAAACTTTCTTTTTGCGCCTCTCCAAAGTTGGTACCGTATATAAGTATCGAATCGCCAATTTTACCGTAGGGTTTTTCGACCTTGGTAATTGTTGGCGCATTTGTGGGGTAGGGAATACTATCCTCGTCAACCGCAAGAGAAGGGTATTTATCCAATGTAGCACCGGCTTGATAACTGGTTTCTTGCTTGCTTATATATACAGATAGGGGAATTGCAACCACCAGAGCAATCATTAAAGAGTACGAGACAAAACTTTTTAAGCTTATCTCATCAATTTTACCTAAAAATCTTTTAAACATATCTTCATTTGGTAAAGCAGATACTTTTTCCTCTATGATCTAGCTTTGTGGTGATGTCCTCCATAAAGCCCTTTCGTCCTAGTATAGCACGAGTGGTGTCGCTTTCGGAAAAAACCACAGGAACATCTAGATTATAATCTTTGCCTAATTTTATTTTCATTGTTCCGGTATATCCAAAAGATTCGCTCCCGCCAAACCCACGCAACACCGTTCTTTCTAACGACTCGTACTCACCCCCGTAAACTTCGTCAGCAATGCTTTTTGGAATAGTGCTAACCACAGCTCCACTGTCCACTAAGAATTCCACTTTTTTGATGCCGTTTTTGGTAAAAACTGGAACTGCTAAATTGGGCTCAAAAACCATGCCAAAAACTTTGTAGTTGATGTCTTTGTAGGGGGCAACCAAAAGGCACTCCCCGGTTGTATTTCCAGTATACCTATTGTAGGTATCTTTAAAAAGATAGGTTGCGGTGGCACAAAATAGAACAAAAGTACCAAGGGCGATAACAAGTTTGGCAATTCGCGAAATCCACATATTTTGTAATTATACCCTACGCATTATAAAATGCTACGGGTATATACCCATCTAAGCTACTTGTGCAATCCGCTGGATTGCAAACTAGCGTAAGATGGGCATATACACTACTGAAACGAGTTATTTTCGGAATAGTCGAATACTCCGCGACTTGTCGCGGAGAGATTCATTGTTGACTGGTTATTATTATTATGATTATGATTATGATTATGATAATTTTGCCCCTGCGGATGTATAAAACGCTACATAAAATATCAACTTTAAAAGAAAAATTCCTTTAGGAACAAGAACAAAATGGGCTCAGAGCCAAATTTGGCTCTGAGCCTAATTCGGGTGCCTAGCTTTCTCGACCCCGTAATTTCTTGCCTTTCGACCATTAACAACCTCCTTTCTCAAATAAAATCCACTTTGCAAACAATCGGTGATCTAAAACAAAAGTTTCTCTAAAAGCGTCCCTGCCCTGAGCATAGTCGAAGGGTTTCCCATAACAAGATTTAAGAAAAAAGACTAAAATTTTTCGCCTAAGGCGAAAGCGTTACAAGACACCCAACCACCGAAGGTGGGGGAGTGTCTTATAGTTTTTGACTATTTACACAATTGTTGCTATAATAGCCTTATCACAATTCAGCCTGTCCCGCCCTGGTAGGGTAGGGACTAATCTCACAAGGAGAAATCGAAATGAAGACAGTCAACCCGTGCAACCCGTACATTTTTATAGGTGTTGGCATCACCGTCTTGGTCTTGCTTTTGGGGTTGGTGTGTATGATGGACCACATCCCCGCCTGCCAGGTCGCCGGCGGGGGGATTGCCCCCTGCGTGTCGGCGGTCTGGAACATCGTCGTCACCGCCATTGGCGCGGCGGTGGTGGCGGTTTTGGCTTGGGTTGGATTGCAGTACATCCAGCCCATGGGGGCAGATGGAATGCTGATCCCGCCCGCCCTCGCCTTGTTTTACTTAGTTCTTTCGCTGGCGGCGGTTGTTTTTGCCATCGCTGCTGGCATCCGTGGAATCCGCCGTCGCATCCGCCACTCCCGGGCGGAGCATCGGCTGATGATCCTCGACGAACTGGGGTCGATTGCTGCTTCCACGGGACTCCGTGTCTATGACATGGCGGGGTTCTCCGTGGAGGTTTGGGCGGACCCCCCAGGTCGGTCCCGGCGGGTTTTTTGGTCCACCTCACCGGAAGCGGTTCGCCACTTCCTCTCGGGCTGGTACGAGGCCAAGTGCCAGCTGGCTTGGGAGGAGTCTCGGCGGTTGGCGGAGGACAACGGAGACCTTATCACTGTTAACCTCCTCATTAAACGTCCTTGGGCGTTTAACCTCTACCACTTCTTTTGGAAGTTTTTTCATCCGAAGAAGAAATAGAGGTCTGGGATCGCCGGTGAGTGAGTGCAGAAGTTTTGCATCCATTTACCGGCGGTTTGTTATTTTTAATGGTAAAATGGTTTTATGCCAAAGAATACTGCTGTTTTTGTTTGTCAATCGTGTGGAGCCAGCACTCAAAGATGGGAAGGCAAATGCCCAACTTGTGGAGAATGGAATACATTGGTTGAAGAAATTCAACGAGAAAGCAAAAGTTCGACCCGCCTTTGCCAAGGCTACGGCGGGCAAGCAAAGCCTGTAAATCTAAATCAAGTTAAATCGTTTACCAATAGCAGAATCTCCAGCGGGATCGGAGAAATGGATCGGGTGCTGGGCGGGGGGTTTGTGCCAGGCCAGGTAGTGTTATTAGCTGGTGAGCCTGGGATTGGGAAATCGACACTTCTCTTACAAATTGCATCCAAACTAGAAAAACAAAGGGGTCGAACCCCTATAACTGCTTCTGTTCTCTATGTAGCGGGGGAAGAATCTCCGGAACAGATCAAGCTTCGCGCCGAAAGGTTAGGGATCAACCAGACCTTAATCTCAATTCTCCCAATAACAGATGTAGATGAGATAATTTCAAATTTCAATTCCTCGACTGGCGGACAAATTTTAAATCTAATTATTATTGATTCAATCCAAACCCTCACAACCTCCGATTTAACAGGAACAGCTGGCTCCATTGGTCAAGTTAGAGAATGCGCCACAAGAATTTCCGAATACGCCAAAATTAACCACATTCCAGTAATCTTAGTCGGTCACATCACCAAAGATGGAACAATCGCTGGTCCCAAAGTTTTAGAGCATTTGGTGGACACCGTGCTTTATATGGAAGGGGAGAGCAATCATTTATTTAGGCTTTTGCGCACCACAAAAAATAGATTTGGAGCGGTATCCGAGGTGGGAGTTTTTTCGATGAACGACAAAGGTCTGGTAGAAGTTCCCAACCCCTCGGATCTGTTTTTAGAAGAAAGGTTAAAAAATGTACCCGGTTCTGTGGTGACTATTGTGATGGAAGGAACTCGTCCCGTGGCTTTAGAAATTCAAGCTTTAACCTCTAAAACTCCCTTTGGTTTTCCCAAAAGAACCGCCAGCGGTTTTTCTTTAAACAGGTTAAACTTATTATGCGCTGTTTTAACTAAAAGGGCGGGAATAAATTTGTGGGATCAAGATGTCTTTATAAATGTGGCCGGCGGTGTTACCATTGCAGAACCAGCGGGCGATCTGGCAGTCTGTTTGGCAATTGCCTCCAGCGTCAAAAATAAGCCGATAAATGCCAAAACGGTAGCTTTTGGAGAGGTGGGGCTATCGGGCGAAGTGCGAAGGGTAGCAAGAATGGGGGAGAGGAGCAAAGAGGCGAGGAAGTTGGGATTTGGGAATATTGTTAGCGGGGAAAATTTTAAATCTTTATCTCAGAGTATTAATATTGTGCTAGGTTAAAATTTGAAATTGAACTAACTTGGAACTAACTAAACTTCGGAATAATCTCATTAAATTTATAATCGCCATCTCGTTTGGTGCGCTGGCCTTTTTTGCCGCCCGCAAATGGTATTTTGAGACCAACCCTCTCTTAGAAGTCTCGTACTTTGCCGAAGCGGTGATCGCGCTTGTTATTTGCGCTATCGCTTACTTCTTTTTTCCTGCCATGGGTCTTGTGATAACTCGCTGGATGGAGGGAATTATCAACAAAACCGTTACCGTGACGATAAAAAAGCTCGTCAATGACAAAAATATAAGATCAAAAAAAATTAAGCGCGAAAAGAAAGTCGAAAAAGAAAAGTTTCAAAAGCTGGAAGGGGCAGTCTTTGTTGACACCTCGGCAATTATTGACGGAAGAATCTTGGATGTGGCAAAAAGCGGGTTTTTAAGGGGAAAAGTTGTCGTGCCTCGCTTTGTGGTGAGCGAGGTTCAGCAAGTTTCGGATTCGGCAAACGATTTAAAAAGGCAACGAGGCAGAAGGGGGCTTGATATTTTAAACGATCTTAAAAAAGAATGTGGACGCAATTTTATCCTTTATGAATCTAAAGAAAACGGCGAGGTGGATAGTTTATTAGTCAACTACGCTAAAAAATATCACGGGGCAATTGTGACTACGGATTTTAATTTAAATAAGGTTGCTCGTGTTTCCAATATAAAGGTTTTAAATATTAACGATTTGGCCAATTCCTTAAAACAAAATATGCTTCCCCAAGAGAAAGTTCTTTTAAAAATTTCGCAAAAGGGCAAAGAAAGCGGGCAGGGGGTAGGGTACTTAGACGATGGCACTATGATGGTGGTCGAAAATGGGGGTTTGTTTGTGGGAAAAGAGATAGAAGTTGAGGTGCAAAAGGTACTGCAAAAAGAATCCGGACGAATGATCTTCTCCAAAATATTAAACTACAAGCCCTAACTCAATTTATCCACATTAAAACAATTGACCATTGTTGATAAATAATTTTAACTGATATCCAATGGTGTCTGCTTCTGACCTTTTCCTGTCCTAAAGGTCGAGAAATAATTTTAAAACACCACTTGAACGGGCTGCACTTTACCGGAATGGTAATTTTCGCGGCTCGTTCGCATTACGAGGCTCGATAAGTGCAAACATTGTGAAGCACTTATCGTCAGCCGAGTTAGCCCGCCAAAGCTGGAGCCAAAGGCGACTGCGGGCGGGCAGTTTACAAATCCTCTCTTAAACATCCTATAGGTTTTGCTTTTTCCTTCAAAATAGTATATAATGTCGGCTACAAGTTGTGCCAGTGGCACATAATCAATAACTCTGTCAAGAGTACAAGAAAGAAAGGACTGACTGCCATGAAGAAGATGTTCCTGCGTAAGGAGAATCCGTGGGGAAAGCCGAGAATCTTCAAGACCATCGAAATCGGGACTCACAGCGAAGCCGAAACTTTGCGTCATGCTGTCGAGTCCTTTGGTGCGAGAGTCAGCACTTGGGCTGGTGATATCCTTGCCGAGACGCCATTGGGTCAATCCAAGCAGTTGTTGAATCTGGTGACTGCGACGGTTGCAGAGTTGGGATACCCCAACGGTACCCAACTGAGGAATGTGTTTAAAGCCGGTCTGGCTCGGGGTTGGGAACTGTGTCCCGCCGAAGTCGGTCCGCAACTGCGGTTGCAGTACCCTGATCAGCCCGACAACGAGTGGTTGGTCATTGCCATGGAACCTCTCCGCGACTCCCATGGCGATCCGAGCCTGTTCGATGTGGGTTGCGATGGTGGTACTCGTTGGCTCTACGCTGACTATGGCGAGCCCGACAGCTTTTGGAGTGCCAGCTACCGTTTTGTGTTCGTTTCCCGCAAGTAGGTCCTTTGCACTGGGTCGTTTGTATCTTGACCTTTGTGCTTTGGTCTTGCCCCCTTTGGACTCCGTCTCTTGGGCTTTAATGCCGATACAAGAGACGGAGTTTTTGTTATAATGACTTTGGTATTAGGTGAATACGCAAACGGTTAAAAACTGTTCGCTACCGAATCCAGTATCCATACACCCAGAATAATCCCAATTACGGTTTGGACTAGAGCGATGTATTATACTTAAAAAAACGAGGATACTTGGTACAAAGTATTGGTTGAATTTAGTTCACAAATAAGATTCAGCTTTGAGAATATTCAAAAAGTGGTGGTATAGAAGATACTTTGTATGTAAACGACTCCAATGGCGATCCGAACCTGTTCAATGTGAATTGCAATGGTGGTACTCGTTGGCTCAACGCTAACTATGGCAAGCCCGACAACTTTTGGAATGCCAGCAACCGTTTTGTGTTCGTTTCCCGCTAGTCTTCTCATTTCTCCTCTAGATTTTACTAGAGGAGTTTTGTTTTTGCAGATGTAATATCCAACCTCCTAACATTTTCCCCAACTCATCTAATTGCTTGGATAAAAGAATGTACTTTTTATTATCTAGAGATTTTACTTCCCAAAGAACCATCAGGAGAATTTTTAATGTATCATTTTTTCTTATTGTTAGGTTTATAAAATCTTGTTTTTCGGGAGGTTTGGAAAATCCAGCAGAAGCTAGATTTTCAATTATTTCGACAAATAAGTCATCAATTCTTAGTCCAAGTGTGTACCTATGTATTTTGGGGAGTTTTTGGAAATACTCAAACCAGATTATATAGGTGTCTTTTGCATGCTTTACTATTGGAAGTAAATTTGTGCCGTTATTATGATTAAATTCACCCATAAATATCAGGATATCATATCTGCCGATAATCTTCTTGTTGCTTGGAAGGAATTTAGGGATGGCAAACGCGCAAGAATAGATGTGCAGATTTTTGAACACAATTTAATGGAAAATATATTGCAATTAAGCAAAGATTTGAAGACGAAAAGTTACAAACACTCAAAATACACTGTGTTTAAGATTTCCGATCCAAAACCTAGAATTATTCACAAAGCCACGGTTAGGGATAGGTTGCTTCATCACGCTTTACATAGAATGTTATATCCCGTATTTGACAAATATTTTATAGCCGATTCGTACTCGTGCCGTGTTAATAAGGGCTCCCACGCTGCACTTAATAGATTTCGTAAATTTTACTTTAAAGTTTCCAAAAATAACACAAGAACGGCTTGGGTTTTAAAGTGCGATATAAGGAAGTTTTTTGCATCAATAGACCATCAAATTCTTATTGGTATGCTGCAGAATTACATTTCCGATAAAAATATTGTTTGGTTACTTTCGAATGTTATTAACAGTTTTGAGCCAAAGGCTAACAAGGGTCTTCCTTTGGGGAATCTAACATCCCAACTTTTTGCCAATATTTATATGGATAAGTTTGATAAATTTGTTAAATATGTTTTAAGAGTAAAGTTTTACATTCGCTACACTGACGATTTTGTTTTTTTGTCACACGATAAAAATGCTTTAGTAGAACTTTTACCAAAAATTGATAATTTTTTATGGAAAAACCTTTGTTTAAAGCTTAATGAGGATAAAACCGTTATAAAAACTGTGGTTTCTGGGGTTGATTTTTTGGGTTGGGTACATTTTCCTGACCACAGGGTGTTAAGAACGGCTACTAAAAGACATATGTTTAAAAACATTGCTTGCAGTAATGGTAACGAGAAAATTGTGCAATCTTACTTAGGTCTTATTTCTCACGGAAACACTTTTAAACTAAAGCACAAAATAGCAAAGTTAGGATTAAACCCCCATAACCTATAGGATTTGATTTTTCCCTTATTGTAACTTATAATGCCAGCAACTACGCATCAGCGAGGAAAAAATCATTCTGCCTGATTGGCAGAAAAATCTTGCCGAAAAGGCAGAAGGAGGAGGAGATGAGAAAAAGGAAGGTTGTTTGGATTTCGGTTTTGGGTTTTCTGTTGTTGGGTTTTTTGTGGATCTGTTTGGGGTGTTTGATCTGGGTTTCGGTGGCGCTGGCGGGTTCACCGACCCCCCCAACCCCATCGAATACCTCTACGCCCACAACCCCCATCGCGTCTACCGCAACCGCGGTGGCTTCGCACACCCCAACTTCGGAGATTGGGCACCCGCCCACACCGACCGCCCCGCCGACTCGGACAAACACCCCGAGTCCGACCCCCACGCCGACCGCCACCGCGACGCGAACGCCCACGCCGACGGCAACAAGGACACCGACCGCGACCAACACGCGAACGCCCACTCGGACACCCACGTCGACCGCGACGAGTACTCCTACGAGTACTCACACCCCGACCGCCACGGTGACCAGTACCTCAACTGGTACTTGGACGCCCAGTCCAACCCCGACGAGTACGCCGACCGTTACCTCAACGCGTACGCCGACTCGGACTCGCACGCCCACGACGACAAGTAGCCCCACGGCTACTTCAACTCCAACGGCGACGCAGACGGGAACAGCCACGCCGACGGGTACATCCACGGCAACGGCTACGCACACGCCGACAGCAACCGCGACGGTTACACCAACGAGTACACCAACGGTCACCTCGACCGCGACACCGTCGAACACGCCGACTCGGACGAATACTCCGACCAGTACTCCAACATGGACATTCACGCCGACCTGGACTCCGACGAGTACCGTCACGCCGAGCTTGACACCGACCGCGACGGCTACTTGGACTCCGAGTTCCACGCCAACGGTTACACTGACGAACACCCCGACTGCGACTCGCACCGCAACTCCCACACCGACCTCGGGTATCTGCGAGATCGTCAAGATCTCAGTAACGATGAGGGGTAAAACCTACGGGCCGTACGCTCCTGCGGATTATGCAATTGTATTGCCTGATCCTGCACCGTATGGTGAGCCTGTAGTTTTTCACCTTCTTAATTGGGGTGGATCGGTAGAGTGGTGGGTCAACGGTGAGCCAGTGAATCTGACTAACACCCGCGATTTTTCCTTCACTTTTTACGAGTGGGGGACAAATGCAACGGTGCGAGCGAGACTCACTTGGCCACAAGGATGCCCGCCAATTGTTATGTTAGTTGACATCGACCCGGTCAAAACCTACATGCCACTGATGTTTGGTAGGTGAGATGGGGAACTGTTCGAGGTGAAAGTTTGTCTTGCGAAAGCGAGCAGATTTTCACCTCTAGATTTTGGTTATGAGATTCACCCTTCGCTCACGACCTAAAGTCGGAGCTACGGGTATATACCCATCTAAGCTATTTCGCTAACCCTGTCGGGTTGCAAACTAGCATAAGATGGGCATATTCTCGCGCCCAAAATCCAGAGGTTTTTAAATCGGGACAGTCCCGAATGGGATGCAATGAGTCTTATAGTGTTGACATCTAGGATTAAACAGCATATAATGCCAACATTAAATTGTTCGGACAGCTATGAACCACAAGGGGTTCATAGTGGATGATTTATACAGACACATGAAAAAAGACCAAAATGGTGTTTTAAAAAATTTTGTTAAAGGTATTCTGATTGGATCTGCCATAATTGCAGGTCTGGTTGCGTTTCCCCATAAAACACAAGTTAGCGCCGAGGGGGGAATAGACCTTAATATTCAAGATTTTCAAGTTTCTAAAGATAATAATAATTGGGCAACTTCTATCACTAATGTTCCTTTTAAAAACAGGGTTTACTTTTACGCTTTTTTCGAAAACAAAGGCAGTACTCCAGCCGAGAATTTAACTATCAAGGTGGATCTTCCGGATAACACCGCTAATCCCAAGGTTAGTTTAGAAATTTCATCCGACTCGCCCAAGAATGGCGAAACAGCTCAAGGGAACGACTCCAAAGAAGTATCAATCGCGCTTGCCAATGACAATTTACGAGTATTTTTTGACTCCAATACCGCGGTTGCCAAGGGTGACTTTAACGGAGATGGAACAGAGACCGAAATTAATCTAGGAGGCGATGTACTCAAGGGTAAAAATATTGGAACCGTAGTCAGTGGAAAAACCATCAGCGTACTTTTTGAAGGCTATGTGGTGGCAGAAGGCGATCCCGATTTGGCAGTATCCTTAAAATCAGATAAAACCAGCGCGGGAGATGGCAACACCGTTTCGTACTCGTTAGAAATTCATAACACGGTGGTAGGAACCGAAGCTACTGGAGTCAAATTTAAATTGGCAATTCCTGATGCGTTTGCTCAAAGCTCTACGACCAGCGTTACTGCTGTATCGGATAATGCGGGAGATGCTACGGACAGCGCCACGGTAAGTTTTGATAAAGATCATTCAAAATTGGTCTATGTTCCCGGATCGTTAAAAATTAGTTGGGATCAAGATGGCGACGGCACTCAAGATTACAAGGAGTCTTCCCTAAATGACAGCAATCTGTTGGGAAGTGGGGTGGAATTGCCCAGCAACAAAATACTTTTTGGATGCTATGAATATATTGCCTACATTAAATTTGATGCCAAGGTTACCACTCAAGATCAAGGCGAGGCCGAGTTTTGGATCGACAAATTTTTGTCCGACAAGAATAGTGAGTACAAAAGGGATCTATCTTACAAAAGTTTTATGGCAGGAGACAAGATTTTTATCAAGATAAAGTTTGGAAACAGAGGCGAGGCGGATGCCGAAAAGATTAAGGTTGTAGACGAGCTTCCAGACTATCTAAAATTTGACAGCGGAGAAGGGGATTACGATAAAGACGCCAACACGGTAACCTATGAGGTTAAAAACTTAAAGGCTGGATCCGAAGATGAATTTAGCTTCGTGGCTAAAGTCAGAGACTCGTTTGTTGACGGTTGTTATACCAATAAAGCCGAACTCAAACAAGATGGCGAGCAAGTAGGCAAAGACGAAGTAGATTTTTGTCTAGGTAAAGAAGTTACCAAAGAGCTTCCCGAAACTGGGGCTAACAGTAGAGATGGATTTTTGGTTTCGGGGTTGTTATTTGTTGGAGGGTTTGCTTTAAGGTTAATTGCCAAAACTCGCGCTTAAAAAAGACATTTGCTGTTAGCTGTTCACAGTGGGTGGAAGTACAAGGGCAGGGACTTCCATCCACTGGGGGCAGATAGCAGGGGGCAGTGGCTGTCTCCCCCCATTGACAAGATAGATAACTTTTTGTTACTCTATCCATAGTATTATTTTTTGAATCTTCTCCATAACATGCCACAAGAAACACCAGTTACCTCTATTACTCAAGACAATCGTTACGCCTCTTATCCCGCTCCTAGACGGGAATACGGTCGGGACTACCACCAAGAGGGGTCAAATGATTTTACCGGCGAAACAATTAAAGTTTCCGGTGTTTTAGAAATTTTGCAAGATTACGGGGTTTTGCGACAAGAGAAAAGCTTTTCCGAAACCGACTCGTCCAGAGCGAGTTTGCCACGCGATGTCTATGTCTCGCAATCCCAAATTAAAAGATTTAACTTAAGAATGGGGGATAATTTAGAGGGATTTGCCCGACCCCCCAAAGAAGGGGAGCGTTATCTCTCTTTGCTAAAAGTTGAAAAAGTAGAAGGCATGGATCCCGACAAGGCGCAAAAAAGACCGTTTTTTGACAAGCTTACTCCAATTTACCCCAATAAAAGACTTATTTTAGAAACTATCAAAGATGTCATTACAACTCGTCTGATTGATATTGTCTCGCCAATTGGTATGGGGACTCGAGGTATGATTGTTAGCCCGCCAAAAGCTGGTAAAACTTGGGTTCTAAAGGATATTGCGGCGGGAATAGAAAAGAATTACCCCGAGATAATTTTAAAGGTGGTTCTAATCGGCGAGCGACCCGAAGAGGTTACTGATATGCGAAGATCGGTCAAAGGCGATGTTTTTGCCAGCAACTTTGACGAAGACGCCGAGGTTCAAACCCGAGTTGCCGAAACTGCGCTTGAGCAATGTAAACGCCTTGCCGAAACCGGTAAAAATGTGGTTATTTTAATGGATTCTATTACCCGTTTAGCCCGCGCTTATAACTTGGTGGTTGCGCCATCAGGCAGAACTCTCTCTGGCGGAATTGATCCCACAAGTTTGTACCCGCCAAAACACTTTTTTGGCGCGGCCCGAAATTTTGAAGAGGGCGGATCACTGACCGTTCTGGCAACGGCGTTGGTGGATACCGGCTCTAAAATGGATGATGTGATTTACGAGGAATTTAAAGGGACGGGTAACATGGAGTTGCATTTAGACAGATCCTTGGCCAATCGGGGAATCTATCCAGCTATAGATATCGCAGATTCGGGGACGCGCAACTGGGAGCTGCTTTTTGATAAAAAAGAAATGGAGGCGGTTTACCGAATTAGAAGGATGGTGGATCTGCTTGATCCTAAAGAAGCCACGGAGCTGGTAATCGCTCGTCTTAAAAAAACCAAGGACAATAAGGAATTTCTTGAGACTCTCCACGAGAATAAGTGAACCAGATCTTGTATAATGGGTGCTAATGTTTCGATTTAGGACTACAAAAACTAATCTTAGATCATCCTTCTCCCAAGTTAGATCCAGTCGCAAAACCAAGATAAAAAAGCGAATTGAGATTATGCGGGAGTTTGTACTGTTTCTAATATTCTATACAATTGCTAAGTCCAAAAAACTGGCAAAAGCAATCTCACAGATTCTTTTCTTGGCGCCACTGGCATTTACCCAAACCAAAAATTTTATTACCCGCAAGCTAATTTGGGGCAGAGGAAGGCTAGTTCGCCCGTTTATTAGTTTTGGTGTAACTTGTTTTATTATTCTGGTTTTTTTAACTGGGGGGTTTTATCAATATAAGCTAGTTCGAGCGCAAACAACCGAGTCGGCATTTGTTTCGGGGGTGGGGTTTATTTTGCCTCAAAGAATAACAGCAACCACGGTTTTGCCTTCGGGAAGGGTTCGCGATACCGAGTTGTCCTATGAAGTGCAGTCAGGGGACACGCTATCCTCGATTGGGCAGGAATTTGGTGTAACAATAGAAACTATTCGCTATGCCAACAATATCACAAACCCCAACTCGCTAAAAGTTGGACAAGCTCTTAACATTCCTCCGGTAAGTGGGGTAATTCACACGGTGGCGTCGGGAGATACAATTGACTCTATTGCTACAAAATACAGTGTGGCTTCGCAGGCTATTGCCGACTTTAACTACTTAAACGAGCCATTCTTGCTGGCTCTGGGGCAAAAATTAATTGTTCCTGACGCTGCAATTCCGGTACCTGTTGTAATTGTAAAACCTACAATAGTAACCTCTTATGACAGTTCCGCATACACAAACATTCCTTATGCTGGTTCTGGAAAAGTAGGGGAAGGTAATTTTATTTGGCCAACACGAAATCGTACCATTACGCAATACTTTTCGTGGTATCATCCTGCCATTGACATTGCGGTTATGTCTCCAATTTATGCTTCGGACTCGGGAACAGTAGTTAGAAGCGGTTGGTGGGCAAATGGCTATGGCTTTGCGGTGCAAATTGATCACAATAATGGTTTTGTCACAACATACGCCCACATGAGCAGTTTATATGTTTCGGTGGGAGATGAAGTTGGTCAAGGAGAAGAAATTGGCATGATGGGATCAACTGGTAGATCAACTGGGCTCCATACCCACTTTACTATTCAGTATAATGGAAGATTCCAGAATCCACTCGATTATCTGTAGAAATAATAAGGGACGATCCCTTAAAAGGCATTTGATCGGAACTGCATTAGGGATCGTCCCTAATGAAAATATATGGTTGATAAGATACAAATTAAAATTAAAGCTGGAGACGGGGGAGATGGAGCAGTCCACTTTATGCGGGAACGCTACTGTCCTAAAGGCGGTCCCGATGGTGGGGATGGTGGTAGAGGTGGCGATGTTTATTTGCAAGTAGATACCAACTTACTTACTTTATATGATTTTAGGAGTAAAAGCATTTACGAGGCGCAAGGCGGTGGGCACGGGGGATCGGACAAGTGCACTGGTAAATCGGGTACAGATTTGACTCTTTTAGTCCCAGCGGGCACGATTATCATGGAGGGTGATAAAGTCATTGCTGATCTGACAGAACCAAAAGAAAAAGTCATGATAGCTCGTGGCGGTAAGGGGGGAGTCGGCAACTATCAATTTAGATCAGCCCGCAACCAAGTTCCTTATAAAGCGACTCCGGGTGGCGTAGGGCAAGAGCGCGACTTAACTTTGGAGCTTAAATTTATTGCCGATGTGGGAATCATTGGTCTTCCGAGCTCCGGCAAAACCTCACTTCTAAATGTTTTAACCACCTCACATGGTAAGGTGGCAAGTTACCATTTTACAACTTTAGCGCCTAATCTTGGCGTTATGGAATCAAAGGAATGCCGTATTCCTATTGCTGATATTCCAGGTCTAATCGAAGGGGCTTCGGAGGGAAAGGGCTTAGGTCATAACTTTTTGCGCCATATCGAAAGAACCAAGGTTTTAATTCATGTGATTGATATTGCGGAGCTTCCTCAAAGTGAGGCAAATCTCATCAAGCGATACAAAGTAGTACGAGACGAATTGGAAAAGTGGGGTTCTGAACTGCTAAAAAAGCCAGAGATTGTGGTGTTAAATAAGATAGACCTAATAAGTTCTTCCGCCTTCGCCAAGGCTACGGCGGACAAGCAAATTTCAAAAAAGTTTATTGCTATATCAACTGTTACGGGGGAGGGGATAGAGGAATTAAAGAAGGCTATTGTGGCAACAGTTAAAAGTGTTTCGGTAGAAGATTTTGCGGTTAAGCAAACTTTAGCTCCCGTAGAATATAATCTCGAAACCGTTCCCAACCGCCGAATGGTTTTTAGAATTTAAGAGTTAAAGATGGTAGAATAACTTTTGTTATTCGTCCTTTGGGCCTGTAGCTCAGTTGGTTAGAGCGCCTGCATGGCATGCATGAGGTCAGGGGTTCGAGCCCCCTCAGGTCCACCACGTAAAACTCTAGTTTTACAGTGTGGCGTTTTTCGCCAAAGGCGAAATTACGCTACAGTTTTATTTTTAATATCGACAAGATTTAACGTGGCACAGCCACCTAAACCCCCGCAGTATGCGGGGGTTTTTAATTGGGTGTCGCCCGTAAGAACTATTGAGTTGGGTTTTCGACTGCTGGCAAGGTGTCAGGGTTTTGCTCTGCTGGATTAGTCAAAGGCTCTTGGTTAGGGGTGGGAACCGCCCCTTTAGCCTCTATCTGCCCAACACTAGGTTTGTTATTTTCTGCTTCTGCCTGCGCTTGGGCATTCTTTTGGGCTTCCACAACTATCGCAGTCACTTGGGCTAAGTCTTCTGTAACAACTTTAGCATCTTCTGACCCCTCGGGAATTAAGCGCAATACTATCTCCAGTTCTGTTTTGGCATCGGCAAAATATTTTAGCTCTTTATAGGCTTGCGCCAAATTATAGTGAGCGTTGGCATAGTCATTCTTAAGGTTGGTTGCCGAGGCAAACAGGCTTGCGGCGTTGGCATAATCTTTGCTGGCAAAATAAATCCCTCCTAAATCCACTCGCAATCTTGGGCTATTTGGATCAAGGGTTATCGCGCTATTATAAGCATTGGCTGCCCACGAAAGAGCATCTTGAGCAACTTGGTCTAAACTTCTATAAATTGCGCCCCGAACCTCCCAGTTGTCGGGGTTTAGTGGGGCAACCACCTCGGTGACAACTCTGGCTTCTCTGATAGCTTGAGAAATTAGAGTTTGCACATCCGATTTATCGGCATCAGTAAGATTTTCTTTTTGAGCCACGGCGTTTGCCAGTGCAAGACTAGCTTGAGCATAGCTTCGGCGGTAGGAGTCGTTATAGGGGTTAAGAATTACCGCCTGTCTTTGCAGGTTGTAAGTATTGCGCCCACCTAAAGCCAGATCGTTGATACTTTGTCTAAATAACATATCTGCTACATAACCCCTTCCTAAAAAGTACGCCGAGACTCCGGCAATCAAAATAAAGACAAATAGCGTTGTTATAGCAGCCTCCGAAGAGCTTTTAATTATTTCTTTAGTCGCATTACTAAACGAGGCTAAAACTGCAAGTAAACCAAAGAGCACAATTGCCAGGGAAATGTTGCTGGGTCTTGCCAAAAGCATCACCAAAAGAGCTACCGTTGCGGCTTTTACCCCAAGGGTGAGAGAAGCCTCTTTGGAATCTTCCCCTAAATTAGACAAGCTTACTTTGGTTTTGTCTAAAATGAATCCTTTAATAACAAAGGTCAAAAGAAGAATCCAGGCTAAAAGACCTACGACACCGGAGGTGGCAAGAATATTAATGTACTCGCTTCCGGCCTTGTTAAATCTAGTATTCCACAAGTTAGTGTAGTTTATGGACAAGGGTTTAAATCTGGAATATGCCGAGTAAAAGTTTCCTAAGCCCGCTCCGAAAAATGGGTTTTCGGCGATAATCATAGATGCTACTGACCAAGATTCTCTAATTGGGGCGTTGATTTCGCGGGGGAGTGGGGTGGCAATATTCAAGGAGCTCCTAATTTGGGGAACATTGATAACCGAAGCAAAAATTATGCAAGAGACTACAGCCGATGCTAAGTAGGGAAAAGACTCGGAAAGCAATTTTCCTTTGGAAAAGAGTAGGACAATGCTTGCTCCTACAATTATTCCCGCAATTCCAGCCACTGTTGGGTAAGCTATAACCGGTATTAAAAGCAAAGAAAGTACCAGCGAAAACAATCCCTTATTGCTTTGACTTTTGGATTCAATTAAAAAGAACAGCGCCAGAATTGCCGAAAGGGTAGACAGTGCAACAACTCCACTTAGGCTTCCTACGGTGTTAAACAAGTAAGAGCTCCAAGCGACTCCAAAAACATTTACTCCAACCAGCCCAAGCAAAAAGATTATGGTGGCAAGGGAAGAACCAAAAACAAGAAGCTTTAGTCCTAAAACCAGATCTTTTTGCGATACGGTAGAAGTTGTTGTGTAGTAAAAGAGAATTAGAGCAATAAGTGTCACAAGAGACGAATCTAGCCCTCCTTGGATTCCAGTAAGAGCGTAAAATCTGTTTTGAGCAAAGATAGTGGCGCAGATTCCAGATAGAAGTAGTACCGCAAAAGGTAGGTCAAGAATTGACCGCTTAATAAAAAATGATTTGTGAGCCACCATTTTTATTCCCCACGAGACCAAACCAATAAGTGTTAGCGCATAAAAAAGATAGGTTTTATTAAAACTAAAAAACTCAACCGTTGTGGGTAAAAAGAACAGTGGAAGCATTGCCATTAACCCAAAGAAGGAGAAGTTGTTAACAGTTTCCGAAACTCGTGAGAGTTTTTGTTGCAAGGGAGGGAGCGTTTCTGCTTTTTGCATAGTTTTTAGATGAACTTCTACTAATCTATCCATTAGATACCATCAGCAAAAGGGTGTCAAGGGGTAATTCCCGTTACGGGAAATTGCTTTAATCAGCTATATAGTAGTTGAATTTAGCGGATTTAAGGATATTGGAGGAAAAACTTAATTCAAAACCAACACTTGGAACAATTGCCGAAACAAAGTAACCTGATGCTGGAGAGTAGGGAGTTGTAAAGGTTACAAAAACCACGGAATTTTGGTTGACTCTTTTGTCAAAAACAAAAACCTTCTCGCTGTTTTCGGGGGCTAAATACGATCCAGTTTTTGCCGAGTCAATTTTAGCGTTCTGTCCTAGCGACTTAATTCCGGTATTTAGTGAATACAAAGACCCAACGGAAAATAGAATTCCAAAAATAAATCCTATGGCGTATTTTGCAAGGCGGGTTCTGGTTTCGGGATCAAATAAAAAAGTCAGCTGTTCGCCCTCTAAAATTCGTTTAATTCTGTCGTTTTCAATTCCTTGCCCCTTGAGTGTTTCTATTCTAATGAGCTTTTTTAAAGCGCTTTCGGGGTAGTGACCAGCGCTTTTTACTCGTACCATGTTGGGAAAAATTCCAATTTTTGTGTAATAGCGAAGTCTGTTATAAGGGTCTCCTTTCCCAAAATCGACACCGGCTTTTTTGGCTTCCAAAACAATTTTGTTAAGTGAAATATATTTGGGAGTGCTTTTTTTATGTAAGTTAATTTTCATGTCTTAAAGCGGGGGAGTGGGGAAATACTATCACCTCTCCCAGCGGTTGACAATAGTTTAGGTTTAACCTAAATTAAAGCCATGAATAACGCCTCGTACGATTTTGCGGAAATGGAAAAAAAGTGGAGTTCCGTGTGGGACAAGACAGACTTATATAAGTGTAATATTGAGCATGCCAAAAAACCTTTCTATAACCTTTGGATGTTCCCGTACCCTTCGGGCGCTCGGATGCATGTGGGGCACGCTTATGCTTCAACCGGAAGTGACATCATTGGGCGCTACAAAAGAATGCAGGGGTTCGAAGTGTTTCAGCCCATGGGCTTTGATGCCTTTGGTATTCATGGCGAAAATTACGCTCTAAAAGTGGGAAGACACCCTCAAGAGCTTATGGAGGAGTTATGCGACCGTTTTCGTGACGAACAGTTTAAAGCCATAGGTCATGGTTATGATTGGAGTTGCGAAGTTAGAACCTACCAACCAGAATATTACAAATGGACGCAGTGGATATTTTTACAGCTTTACAAAGCTGGTCTTGCCGAAAGGAAAGAGGCCAAAGTTAACTGGTGCAGTTCCTGCAAGACAGTGCTAGCCGATGAGCAGGTGGTGGGGGGAGAGTGCGAAAGGTGCCACTCCATCGTGCAACAAAAGGTTTTGATGCAGTGGTTCTTTAAAATTACTCAATATGCCGACCGATTATTGGGTAATCTAGATAAGATCAACTGGAGCAAAAAAGTTATTGAGGCACAGAGGAATTGGATAGGGAAGAGTGAAGGATCCAGAGTAAAGTTTAAGCTTCAGCGTCCAGAAATGGGGTACTACCCCGTAGGGGTAGTACCCCCTAGAATCGAAATAGAAGTTTTTACAACCCGACCCGATACTCTTTTTGGAGCGACATATTTGGTGCTTGCTCCAGAACATCCGCTGGTTGAATCAATTACAACTGAGGATCAACGAGGACAAGTAAAAGAATATGTCAAACAGGCGACTGCAAAGACAGAAATAGAAAGAACCAATTTAACTAAAGAAAAAACAGGGGTTTTTACTGGGGCGTACGCCGTCAACCCAATCAATGAGGAACAGATACCAGTTTGGATTGCCTATTATGTGTTAGCAGGCTACGGAACGGGAGCTATTATGGCAGTTCCCGCCCACGACGAAAGAGATTTCGAATTTGCTAAAAAGTATAAACTACCTGTTATAGAAGTTGTGTCAAAAAAGGAGGGATTATCCCTAATTACTCCCTATGAAGGGGAGGGAACTCTCATCAACTCCGGAGAATTTACGGGGCTTAATTCTCAAGAAGGAGCAAAGGCAATTGTCAAAAAACTGGCGCGGGAAAACTGCGGGGAATTTGCGGTAAATTACAAATTACGCGATTGGCTTATCTCCCGCCAACGCTATTGGAGCGCCCCCATTCCTATCATCTATTGTGATAAATGTGGTACTGTTCCGGTTCCCGAAAACGATTTGCCAGTTGAGCTTCCCTATGTAGAGGATTGGAAACCCAAAGGCGATGGGCGAGGTCCGTTGGCTAATGTGTCGGAATTTGTTAACACCACTTGTCCTATTTGTCATAGTAAAGCGACAAGAGAGACTGATACCTCGGATAACTTTTTGGATAGCGGTTGGTATTTTTATAGGTACCCCTATTCAAAGAGAGAAGATGTGGCTTTTGATTCTAAATCAGAATCTTTTAAAAAATGGTTTCCTGTCCACTTGTACATTGGTGGAGCAGAGCACTCGGTTTTGCATTTAATGTACACGCGATTTTTAACCATGGCGTTGCATGATATGGGGTATATGACATTTGATGAGCCATTCAAAAAGTTTTTTGCTCATGGGTTAATTACTAAGAGCGGGTCAAAAATGAGCAAAAGTGTAGGTAATATTGTAAACCCCGATGAATACATTGCTAAAATTGGCGCCGATGCCTTTAGAATCTATTTAATGTTTTTGGGTCCTTACTCTCAAGGGGGAGATTTTAACGATAGCGGGATAAGCGGTGTCACCAGGTTCTTGCAGAGGTTTTGGCAGCTTGTAAACCGCGATGCTAAATCAAAAGCGTCTAAGATTGATGCAAAAAAGAAGCTGGCTAAAACTATTGCGAGTATCTCGCAAGATATCGAGGATTTAAAGTTTAACACCTGTATCTCGGCTCTAATGGATTTAGTCAATGTTTGGGAAAAGGGAAGTTTGTCAAGCGCAGATGTCTCAAGCGCAGTTAAAATGCTGGCTCCTTTTGCGCCATTTATGGCGGAGGATTTGTGGCAGACTTATTTTGCCGATAAAAAGAATTCTTTTGTTTCGGTGCATAAAGAGGTCTGGCCTGTAGCTGACCCCAAATTGCTCCAAGAGGAGTCAATTGTAATTCCAATTACTGTAAACGGCAAGTTGCGTGGTCAAATTACCGTGGATGCACTCAAAGTAGGGAACCAGGAGTTCGTTTTAAACATTGTCAAAAATTCTCCTGCAATAAAAAAGATGCTTGAGGATAAAACCATCAGAAAAGAAATATATATTGAGGGAAAAATTGTTAATTTTGTAGTTTAATGTAGCCATATGGATTTAGGTCTTAGTCTGCTTTATAGCCCTAAAATTAAAGCTCTTGTAACGGGAGCTTTTTTGTTGGGTGGGGTGATATTTAGTCTTTTGACATACTTTATGATAGTTTCTGGCCGATCACAGCCCTTAGAAATTACATATACCTGCGGAAGCGCCTTAGGTGCAGAATCAGGTGTACCCGTCAATAACATATCTATCCCATCTTCCGAATCACCCCTATCGTCCGAATCGAGTGGTTTGGTAAACATCAACACCGCTTCCGAGGCGCAGTTGGATACTCTACCCGGAATTGGGCCTTCCATCGCCAAGGGAATTATTGAATACAGGGAAACAAATGGGGCATTTACATCTATAGAAGAGATAATGAGAGTAACAAATATAGGCAGGGCAAAATTTGATGGGATGAAAGATTTAATTACGACAAAGTGATACGATTTACCACAATTTTACAAATTATACTTTTTGGCACACTGTTGTTTATTCGGTATCAAACTAGCAGTGTCATCTTTAAGGATGGGCAAGATGTCACAATACAGGGAATGGTTTTGGACAGCAAAACCTCCTTTAGTGAAAAAACAACCTTTAGCATAAAGGGATACAGTATATCATGTTATAGGTGTAGCGTAATCCCTAAAACAGGCGAAACAGCGCGTGTAGAAGGTAAGATTACTTTAGTAAATAGTCGTTATGATATTTCTGCTTATAACATAACAATAAGTGATAATGTAACTCCTGTGGGAAAAGTTTTGCATACAGCTAGTACCTTGCGGAACAACCTGTCAAACGCGACACTTAAAAAAATTGTGCAACCCCACGCTGGGCTTTTGCTTGGTCTAACCTTAGGGGAAAAGGGGTACATAGGCAGGGATTTTTATAATATATTGGTTCAAACGGGTACAATCCATGTCGCAGTAGTTTCGGGGTACAATGTGGGTGTCTTAATTGGATTCTTGTTTCCCTATGTAATACTTCTCAAGAAGAATTTAGCCAGATTTTTTGTGATCCTTGTTTCTTTGATCATATTTGTCGTATTAGTGGGATTTAGTCCGCCAGTATTACGAGCCTCCAGTTTTTTTATTGTTGTATTTTGGGGCAAGCTTTTTGGGCGCCAAATTAATGGGCTAAGACTTGCTATCTTGTGTGCGTTTGTCATGTTGTTTATTAATCCTAATTATATTACAGACCCTAGCTTTACCATGTCCTTTGGCGCTTTTTTAGGAATAATGCTCTTGGAAAAACCGTTGTCGCAATATGTAAAATTTACATTTTATGGTTTAGAGGAGTCACTCTCTACTACACTAGCTGCCCAAATTATGGTATTTCCCTTGGTCTCTTATTACTTTGGTAATGTGTCTTTAATCTCAATTTTTACTAACTTTTTATGTCTTTGGGTAGTACCGTACGCCACAATTTCAGGGATTGCCTTTTTGTTTTTGGTTAAAATTCCAATTATTTCTAACATTGTAGCTTTTGGAGTTTATGCCTTGTTAAACTATTTTGTCGTAACTACTACGCTATTGTCTTATTTTAAGCTAGGTTTTGTGCAATATCGGTTTTCGTTGGGAGTGTTAGCTGTATACTACGCAATGCTGTTGTTGATTTTGTACCTAAACAGCAAGAGGAGAAATAAGCTAGATAGGGTAGTATAGGGGAGATATGATTAGGGAGAATACCAATACAAAAACAAATACAAGCACACACGCCAACTACTTTTTTCTTTCGGCCTTAATATCATTCGGCTTAATATTTTCCTATTTGCAATTTAAACCCCACAAAAATCTCGTTCTTAGGTTTTACGACGTGGGTCAAGGAGATTCCAGTTTAGTTAAAATTCTACCGAATTTATCAGTAATTATTGATGGCGGTCCAGACAGCACGGTTTTAAATAAGTTGGGATGGGACTTAGGACCACTAAACAGGTCTCTTGCAATTGGCATTTTGACCCACGAGCATGCGGATCATGCCACGGGGCTAAAAGAGGTACTGCGGTATTACAAAACTACTTTCCTGCTATCTTCGGTAGATTTATCACAAAATGACACATATTTAGCGGGCAGTGAGAGGGTTGCTTTTGCTGGAGATACCATGGTACTTCCTTCTTGGGGTAAGAATGTTTTAATTAAAATACTTTGGCCTCCCAAAGAAGTTAAGAGTAAAAACTGCGGTCAATATTGCTTTGTGGATCCTGGGGATTTAAATGATACTTCATTGGTATTTTTGTTAGAATATGGTAACTTTAAGGTGTTGTATTTAGGTGATGTAACAAGCACGGTGTTGGGGGTGTTGCCCCAAACAGGACCTGTTGATGTGGTCAAAGTTCCCCACCAAGGCTCGGCAGGCTCTTTTTTGCCCGAGTTTTACAATAAGATAAGACCTAAATATGCGGTTATACCGGTTGGAAAAAATAATTACGGTCATCCAAGTTTAGAGCTAGTCGCTTTTTTAGAGTCCCTTGGCACTAAAGTGCTAACTACAAAAGACTGCGGTGATATAAATTTTGAAGTGACAATGGGTGGGGAGATAAAAGTAACTACAAAAAAGGGAGATATTAGATAGGCAAGCGTGCTGAAATGCAATTAGCAGAAAATGGTTACGAGTGCTAGCTTCGGCACCCCATTACTGCTATAGGATACTGTGTTTTTTGTCACAGGAGAAAGTTGAGATGTTTGGTCTATATTCTATAGGATGGTATTACCATTTTATGACTGGATAACAAGAAATAAAGAACACATTTTTTACAAAATAGTTGTTTAAGATTTTATTTACTATGAGGGGTTAATGTATGCAGGAAAATATAAGAAAAATTCTAAAGGATAAAACGCAAGCTGCGGTCTTTAAAGTAGACAACGAGCAATTTGGCGATTATGCGACAAATATTGCCCTAATTTTGGCAAAAAAGCTCTCCCAAGATCCTATGAAGGTTGCGCAACAAATAATTACAGATTTAAACCCCGCAATTGCTAATTTTGCTTTAGTAACAGCAGTTAAGCCGGGGTTTATCAATTTTTCCCTTTTAGATGCAGAAATCGTAAAAGTCATAGAGGATATAAATAGTAGTAAAGGTACATACGGGGAAAATAGCTTTGGTAAAGGTAAAAGAGTGAATGTGGAGTTCGTCAGCGCGAATCCCACAGGGCCTTTGCATATAGGAAACGCTCGGGGCGGGCCAATTGGGGATGTTTTGGCTAGCGTTCTTGCAAAATCGGGATATCAAGTTACTCGGGAATACTATCACAACAATCTAGGTGTGCAGGTGGCTAGGCTTGGGGAATCAATTTTATATTATATTAAAAAGGCAAAAGGAGAAGAGGCTGTTTTGCCCGAGGGTGGTTACAAGGGTAGTTATATCAAAGATCTGGCGGATCAAATGGGGTCTGACCCCAATGCAAAACGCCTTTCGGATTTAGGGGGTCAGACCCCTATGAATCTTGGAAAAGTTGCTGTGGAATACTATTTAAAAGATATTTTAGAAGTATGTCAAAAAATTGGAATAAAGTTTGACAAAATCTCCAAGGAGAGTCAAATTAAGACAGACCTCACAGTTGAGGTTTTAACAGAAAAGAACCTTTTAAAGCAAAAAGATGGAGCCTTGTGGTTTGCTCCTCACGATGATTTGTTGGCAGATAGGGAGTGTGTAGTTGTAAAAAGTGACGGAGCAAAGACCTATTTTGCCAATGACATCGCCTATCACTTGCAAAAACTTGATGAGGGAAACGATCTTCTGATTGATGTTTGGGGGGCAAATCATTTTGGGCATATTCCTAGGATGCAAGCCGCGATGAATGCTTTGGGTCATAAAGACAAGTTGCAGGTTGTTTTGTACCAATGGGTAACATTAATCCGACATGGTCAAGAGGTTAGTATGCACAAGAGAACGGGAAATTTTGTGACAGCGCAAGAAGTCTTAAACGAGGTTGGGGCAGACGCCTTAAGGTGGTTCTTTTTGGACAAAGACGCCCAAAGTCATATTAAATTTGATTTGGATCTAGCTAAAAAGCAATCAAAAGAAAATCCAGTTTATTATGTTCAGTACGCGCACGCTAGAATGTGTTCGGTGCTTGGGAAAGCTGAAGGAGAAGGGGAACATAGGGGTCGAACCCCTATGAAAGCATCCGATCCCCCGCCCGCCTCGCTACGCGAAGCGTTGCGGGCAGGTGTATTGGGGTTCGACCCCATTGAAAGAAGCCTAGTAAGAGAGCTAATATACTTTCCAGACTTAGTCGAAGACATCGCTCAAACCTACAAAGTTCACGAGCTAACGGGTTATGCTTTGCGTTTAGCGGACAGATTCCACAAGTTTTATGAGACTTGTACAATTCTTGGCAGTCCTCAAGAGGAACAACGCTTGGAAATTGTAAAAGCTTCGAGGCAAGTATTAAAAAATACTCTGGATTTGCTTGGAATTACTGCCCCAGAAAAGATGTGATTATGCTAAAACTTCGTCGTTTTTTTATTGTCTTTGTCTTAGGTATAATGTTTACAGCCGTTATTATGGCTGTGACATCAAAGCCAACCACGACCGTTATTACCACCGAAAATCCCCAATTAGCAAACAAGATACCAGTATTGACAATAGCTTTGGTTGCAGATACACATAATTATAATGATAACTTGCAGATGGCACTTGAGATTGCTAAAGAAAATAAGGTAGATTTTGTCATACATCTGGGAGATATGAGCAATGTGGGAACTTTGGAGGAACTGACAAATGCCAAAAAAGGATTGGATGAGTCGGGATTAGAGTATTTTGTTTTGCCGGGAGATCACGAATACTATGTCAGCGAGTGGAACGGGAGTCCCAGTATAAACAATTTTGCCAATGTTTTTGGGGAGATCCTAGATGGGCTCGTTTTAACTTGGAACAGCATAAATTTGAAATTCGAAATTATTTCGCTTTGCGAAACATCCTCTGAATGTGGAAATTTGAAATCAATTACTGGCTTCGCCAGCTTCGTGAACGAAGTTAATTTTAAATTTAAAAATGAAGATAAATACCTTTTTTTACACGAGCCGTTGTATCCGTTGGGGAAAGATTCTCAACTATTAGAACGAGTCAGAAAATCCAATGTCAAAGCGGTGTTTGCCGGGGACGCGCATTTTTCTTCAGAAACTCCCGATTCTGTTCGCTCCTCGCTTAAACATATAGTCATTGGTGCTTTAACGGAAGAAAGAAACTTGCAAACTCCCAGATTTTCGTTATTGAGATTGTATGCCAATGGGGAATATAGTGTCGAAGAGATTATATTAGATAATAATTAAGGGATTTTAAGGGAAATTAGGGGAGTTTAACAAAACACTATGCAAAAAGAACAAACATTTATTTCCATTAAAAATGAGGCGATTCAAAAGGGTCTAATTGGCGAGATAATTCATCGTTTGGAACGGGTTGGACTAAAACTTGTGGCAATTAAGATGGTTGTTCCCGACAAAGATGCCATAGCAAAGCAATATCCCGATAAAGAGTGGTGGTATAAGCAAGTGGGGGAAAAGACTAAAGATTCAAGACAAAAACGAGGGGTAGAAGACAATCGTGACATTATAGAAATTGGCAAATGGGTTCGAGGAATGTTATTAGAGGATTTAGTGGGTAAACCACAAGTGGCTATGGTTTGGGAAGGAGCTCACGCGGTAGAAATCACACTAAATTTATCGGGAAAAAGCTCTTTTAAGAACCCAATGTAAGTGCTTTTGCCTCCCATTTTTGGAGTCAAAAAAAATATTAAAAGCTTGTTAGTCTCAAGAAAACACTTTAGTTGCAAATAATCACCAGAAAAATTTTCTTGAATGTATTTTGTGTCTTCTTGTATCTGGGTCATTAAGAGAATACTACCATACTTGTAATGTGTCTCAAGAGAGGATTTTTAAGTTTACAACAAGATGTCAAGAATATTACATAATAATTATTTCGCCGAAGGCGATTTGGTTCTTTACTTTCTATGATTATAGAAATACAATACATTATGTATGAAGAAAATAGAAACAATCTGGCACTACATTTTACAAACCGCCTTGTCCTAGGGGGTGTTTCGCTTTACACAACAAGAAATCGCGCGGAATTTTGGATTTTCCTTATCCACAGTAAATTTTGCTTTAAAAACCCCAACTGCAATAGGGGCAATAAGAAAAGAGACAAAGTTTTTTGTTTTGCAAGACTTTAAAAAACTTCTTTACTATTGGGCAAGTTTTAGAAATCTAGAGAGAGATCTAATTTACAGAACGCATTTTCCCGAATCGATACATCAAATAGAAGGTTTGGTGCCACCAGACGCGGTATATGCGGGGTATAGCGCGTTTGCAAAGATTACTAATGAGGAAGCACCCTCCGATTATTCCAAAGTATATTTTTATCTAGATGGAAATGAATTGTCTCGGGTCATAGATCGCTTTCCAAAGAACGCCAAGAAAGAACCCAATGTTTTTGTGCTAAAAATTCCGGAATATCTAAAGGGTCAAAAGGTAACTGATATTACACAAACATTTGTAGATATTTGGAACATGGGTGATTGGTACGCCAAAGAATTTATAGGGAGTTTAGAGGAAAAAATGTATGGAGTATTATCATAGTTTGATAACAGAAAAAAGTTTTAAGGAGCTCTACCGGCTTTCTAAAATATCAAGTTTTGTTTTAATTGGATTTAATAGCACTTATTTCGCCAGAAACAAACTCGTTTATTAATTCTAAAAAATGCGATCTAAAAAAGATTTGACGGGGTGTAGCGCCAC
Source organism: Patescibacteria group bacterium (assembly GCA_018896215.1). Taxonomy (NCBI): domain Bacteria; species Patescibacteria group bacterium. The sequence continues at coordinate 639 of JAHINB010000010.1, read as the reverse complement.
GCCCGCCACGCAAGCCGAGCTTGCGAAGGCGTTGCGGGCAGGGCATCGGTAGCATATGTATTATACTTATGTTTTAAAAAGCAAAATTGATAATAAATATTACATTGGGTATACAGAAGACCTAAAAAATAGATTTAAACAGCACAACAAAGGTTTGGTAGAATCGACTAAACCGCGCATACCTTTAGAACTCGTCTATTATGAAGCCTGTTTGGATAAATACAAAGCATTAAAAAGAGAGCAGTATTTTAAGACAGGTTTTGGGAGACGATTTTTAAAGGAGAGATTGTAGCGGGGTGTAGCGCAGATGGTAGCGCGCGCGGTTCGGGACCGCGAGGTCGTGGGTTCAAGTCCCGCCATCCCGACCAATTCAGACATTTTGAAAATTGAGGAACATTTGATTGCTCGCTCGCCCCGCCTTCGGCGGGTCTCGCTTCGCAAAAAGCCCTGTATTTCGGAATTAAATCGTAAGGTCGGACAAATTCAAATTCAGTTTTTCGGGAAAGCAAACGGCGGTTCGTTCCAATTTTTTCCGTCAATGATTTTATTTCATAAAAATCATTGGACAAAGCAAGTTTTTCGGCGTGGTGAGTGGTTTTTATCCACTCCCGCAAAGGTTCAATCCAATTGTTTCCCTTT
>JAHINB010000009.1 GCA_018896215.1 Patescibacteria group bacterium | reverse complement strand
GATTTTGCGTATACCGCAGTTAGGCGATGTCGCGAGCTTTGCGAGCGATAAGCCTAACAAGGCGAAGCCGCCGCACATTAGGCAAAATCTTCCTCCTTCAGGAGGAACCTGCGAGCAAAGCGAGCAGATTTTGCCTAACTCGTTATTATACGAATTGAATGTATAATATCGACCTTTTGTTGCATATTATACGAACTTAATGTATAATTATCAGTGAAATTACTAATAGCCATTTACTAACTTTAGTTTATCAATCTTTATAATAAAAATATGCAAGTGTCAAGTACCCCATTTTTTAAGAACAAATTCTATGGTTTACAAGTTTCGCTTTATATTTCTTGTCATTCCCGCCCCGTTGCTCGGAGCGGGATAAACTCGGGCGGGAATCAATAAGATAATTTATTACCCGAAAGCGAAAACCCCGACCGTAAGGACGGGGATATTTATATACCTGCCTGCCGGCAAGGCAGGGCAAAATACAATAAACCTCCGAGGGTTAAAACCCTCGGTTTCTCCGTACGAGAAAACGGTTTGTTCCGCCGTGAACTCGCCTTAAGCGAGTGCAACAGTGGCGTTTTCATCCGTGGGTTTACAACCCACGGTTTTCAACGCTCTTGGAATAAAACGTTTGCCGTTCCACGGGCTTCAGCTCGGGTGTATTCATGTATTCAGATGTATTTGCATTCAGGTGTATTTTATTTGAGGCTAAATATGACACGAAGATTCACGACCGTGACACGCTGTGACCTTTTACTATAACCGGCATGGCACGGAATGACAGTTGAACAAGTTGAAATTTGTTTAAAGCGAAACTCGTGCTTATTAAGATATTCCTGGTAGCCGAAGTTCATAAAGTGTATAGTATGTCCTGGACAACGCACATTTATTATTGAGCTTTTTTATAATTTATAATATTATTATATTAAAGATAATAAGGTTTGGGTGGAGCTTGACTTGAGACCGACAAGCCTTGGTTTTGTAATTCATTGCGGCCGTCCTTCTTGTTTTGAGCTAAACCCGAACCCGAAGCCGGGAACCGCAACGGATCTACCTATAATCGAAAAGAACAACTCGTGGTGGCTAGGTTTTTGGCAAACATTAAAATTCTTGGTACTTGGAGTGGTGCGTAAAATTATATAAAAATATGCTTTGTCCTGAATGCAATTTTCAAATATCAAACCCGCAAGCTAAATTCTGCCCTTCCTGCGGAGCGGAAGTCAACCAATTGCCAAACACCTCATCTATGGCAAACCCAGAGGTTTCAAGTACCACCCAAATTTCCTTCCCGTCTTTTCCTAAGAAGCCTTTAATTATTGTTGGGGCAATACTAGTTCTTGTTATCTTGTCAGTCTTAGGATTGTCTTTTGTCAAAAACAGCTTGACAGGTAAAACAAATTCGCTTTTAAATACTCAAAAAACCAACTTGCCGTCCAAAACTTCAGTCACTGGGGCTTCTGTCAATTCACAGGCAACTCCGAGAGCTTCAGCCCAACTTTCCAAATACGATGTTGATACCGACGGCGACTCCATTCCCGATTTTGTGGAAGCGGCTACCGGGTATAACCCCAACCAAGACGAGTGTTTGCTTGCCGCTTGCGAGGGGTACGACGCCAATGCCCAGCCAAAAACAAAAACCAATGTGATGTTTATTTTGGACTCTTCCGGTTCTATGGCGGGGGTTTCGGGCGCCAACCGCAAGATTGACGCCGCCCAAAACGCTCTCAAAAGGTACATTGTTCAAGCAAAAGCGGACACTTCTGCTGGATTAGTAGTTTACGGGCATAAAGGAAGTAATTCTGAAAAGGATAAAGCTTTATCATGTCAAGGGATAGAGGTTTTATATCCGCAGTGTAAATATTTTTTGTGCTTGACAAGGATTAGGTTGTTGAGGTTAAATATATAAGTATGGAAGGTGTTCCTGCCCAAAATTTGTCGGAAATAGGTCAAGTTTCTCCTGTAAATACGGAGCCAAAAGCGCCTAATAATAAGGTTATTATTATTGTTTTGGCAGTTTTCATTTTTATCCTTTTGTCAGTAATAGCCGCAGGTGCGCTTTATTTTGTAGTGTTAAAAGGAAATAATCCAAATCAGGTTGCAAGCGTCCCAAGTAGCGCAAATACGCCCACGATGCCAACACAAGTTGCTCCACAGCCAACGCCAACCGCGCAACCGCAAACCCCGCTTCAAACCGTAGGAACAAACATGACGGGTATACAGGCTACTCTTACATCCGTAAGCACGAGCGGGGGGATTACAACAGTGCGGTTTGATTTTGTAGGTACTAGTGATGATTTGGTCGGAGATGTTGTCTCTCCGTATTCTATAGATACAAAATATTATAGAGACCCTCTTAGAGAGGGGCACACTCCTTTTTCGGAAGCGTATTTGGTGGATGCATCCTCCAGTATGAGATTTGATGTAGTAAAGGACGCCAATGGGAATTACCTCGCAGGGAATATTCTTGGGGGACGGCTACGTAAAGACCAAAGATTGTCCTCTTATGTGCAGTTTACCGCTCCTCCTCTTGGTTCTACCGTAACTATAAACATACCAGGAGTGCAACCATTTGTGGGAGTGGTGATTAATTAAGATACAATGGATATATCGGCCAATACAAACTTGCCAGATACTCTTAACCCATCTTCTTATTCGGAAAGCCCACAAAATAAAAAAAGTCTTCTTACGAAATACTTGCTGTTTGGTTCTTTTGGAATGCTACTTTTTGTTATTCTAACTGGCGCAATGTTTTTTGTTATTAAGAATAACTTTTCTTCCAATAAACGGAACGTTTTAACAACTCCGGCATTAACATATACATCAAATACCCAAAGCCAAACCCCAAGTAACCCTAGCGGAACACAATCCAATGTTCCCAGTGTTCCAACAGGAGGAGTACCCGCTGGCGGGACGCCTTTATTTGGCAGTAAGGTTGGGTTAATAAAATCCGCTGTGTCAACCAGAAATTTGACGGGAATGCTTTTGCAGGTTAATCAGATAGACATTTGCGAATTTCCGAATATCAATATTTATTCCACCATTACGAATAAAGACGGAGAAACTTTTTCTGATGTAAGACAGGGCGATTTTGAAATTACGGTGGATGGAAAAAAAGTTGAAAATTTTGGGTTCGCTTTTGTAAAAGATGAAAACATACCCTTGAGCACCACATTAGTTTTGGACCATTCAGGAAGCATGAAGGGCGATCCTATTGTTAAGGCAAAGGAATCGGCGATAGATTATATTGACAAATTAAAACCGGTAGATGAAGTAGCTTTAATTCAATTTGACACACAGATAGAGCTTTTACAAAGACTTACGCAAGACAAAGAGGCAGTTAAGAGTTTGATTAACAACATCGTTCCGCGAAGCGATACCGCTTTATACGATGTGGTATATTTTTCAGCCGAGAACAATCTTGGGTGCGGCAGGAAGGCGGTTATTCTTCTTACGGACGGTCGTGATACCGCATCCAAAAGCTATAGCTTGGACAAAGCTATGGAGAAAGCAAATTTGGTCAACATTCCAATATTTGTTGTAGGATTAAAAAGTTATCAATTTACGCCGGATATTTTGCAAAGAATTGCGGAAGGAACTGGAGCGCAATACTTTGAAGCTCCCACCCCGCAGGATTTAACCGCAATGTATCAGAAGATTAACGATCAATTGAGAGGGCAATACCTGTTTATACTTAAATTGGATATTCCAAAGACAAACAGCGAACACAGAATAAAGATTTCTTCAACCGTTGTTGGTTCTCAAACTACCAGTGAAAAGAGCTTTATCTATTAGTTTTAGTAATAGGTTCTAAAACCGTTTTATTTGAGGCTAAATGTGACACGAAGATTCACGATCGCGACACGCTGTGACCTTTTGCTATATGAGTTTTTCTTTTTATTCCAAGAGCGTTGAAAACCAATGCGTTATCATCCCATGGATGACTTGCCCCGCTTGCAACAGCGGAGAAACACTACTGTCGTATCCGCCGAAGGCGATTCGCCAGCTGGCGAAAAGGCGGAACAAACCGTTTTCTCGTAAAAGTGAGAAACCAAAGCGCTCTTAGCCCTCGGAGGCTTATTGCACGAAGTGGAGATCGCGACCGGCCTTCGACAGTGGGAATCTTCCACCCCCGAAGTGGAAGAATTAGGGGCTGGTATTACAACATTTTGCAAAAAATCAAAAGCCTTTGACAAGTCGCTGTTTGTTTGCTAGTCTGTGCTAGTCCAAAGACAGTATGCCATCACAAAGTGATATAAGTCGTACCGAGGAAACAATTTAGGTATCTGCAATTTTGTTAGATTATTTAAATTCTCCTCGTAATTTTTGGGGAGATTTTTTTATCAGTCGAGTTAACAAGCTACATCATTATGGCAAAAACGCTAGATCAAAAGAAAAAAGAGCTACACATTATCAAAGATAATCTGCAAAAGGCCAAATCTGTTGTCTTTGCGGATTTTAAAGGCATTCCAACCGAAAGCTTGAACAAGCTAAAAAACACCTTAATTGCTAAAAATAGCACATTCGCGGTTTATAAAAACACCTTGATAGAAAAAGCTATCAACGGTTTAAAGCTTCCAACCGTAACCCTTTCGGGACCTACAGCCCTAGTCTATTCTTTTGAAGATGCCCTCACCGCCATTAAAGAACTTTTTAAAGCTCAAAAAGAGGGACTAGCGCTAGAAATTAGACAGGCTTTTTTGGAAGGCCGGCTGTTAAACACTGCCGAAGTTGAGCAGGTCTCTAAATTACCCAATCGAGAACAGTTATTGGGGCAAGTATTGAGTGGTTTTAACGCACCGCTGGTGGGGTTTACTGGGTCGCTTGCTGGAGTACAAAGAAAATTCTTGTATGCAATTAATTCGCTAAAGGAGAAAAAAGTTTAATTATTAGAGAAGAAAGGGGGTTGAGAAATCATGGCAGAAGAAAAAAAGGAAGCTAAGCTTACAGCAACCGCTGAAAAAGTCCTCGAGATGGTCGAAAAAATGACTATTTTGGAACTTAATGACCTAGTTAAAGCAATGGAAGAGAAATTTGGAATTACAGCCAACGCGCCCATCGCAGTTGCTGAACCAGCAGTATCCACAGAAGTGGCTACGCCAGCCGAGGAAAAAACCGAGTTTGATGTGGTCTTAACCGCAACAGGAGAAAAGAAAATTGATGTGATTAAGGCTGTGAGAGAATTAAACCAGACATTGGGATTAATTGAGGCTAAAAACTTAGTCGAAAGCGCGCCAAAAGTAATTTTGGAAAAAGCTAAAAAAGAGGCTGCGGAAGAGGCTAAAAAGAAGCTCGAAGCCGCAGGTGCTAAAGTAGAGTTAAAATAAGAACCACTTTACACATCGCCTAATTATCTTTAAACTGGAACAATGAATGTACTATTTGCCGCTTCGGAATGCGCGCCAGTGGTTAAGGTTGGTGGGCTCGGCGATGTGGTAGGTTCCCTGCCCATTGCCCTTGACCAAATTGACATAAATTGCGCTGTAGTAATTCCCGCATATAAACCGCTAATTGATTCCCAAGCCACTTTATTTACCAACAGGTTGCTCCACACAGAAGTTAAGTTCGGGGAGAAAGCAGAACCGGTTAATGTTTTTAAAACCGTGATCCCCAAAACCAAAATTCCTCTCTATTTAATTCAAAACGATACCTATTTGTCCAATGGGGGGATTTATTTTGATGCTACCGCCTTTGTAACTTCTCAAGGAGAAATTGATCGCTTTGCTTTTTTTTCCAAAGCTCTTGCCCAAGTGTTTTTAGACGAACCCGGTTGTGATTTTAAACCCGATGTCATCCATTGTCACGATTGGCACACCGGATTTGTGCCAAAATTGGTTGCTGATATTGTTCCCACCGTTTTTACCATTCACAATTTAGCCAACCAAGGTTTTAGTTCAGTGGATGTTGCGCAAAAGTTGGGGCTTGATATAAACAAAAGCAAAATTCTTTCGTGGGACGCGCTTGACTCTAACCTTGATTTTATCATGCAGGGAATACTGAACTCTACCTTTATTACCACAGTTTCACCAACTTACGCCAGAGAAATCTTAACTCCTATTTTTGGCGAAGGTTTGCACGAAGTGCTAGAAGCTCGAGAAGGGCGCCTTTATGGCATTCTAAATGGAATAGATTGTAGTGTTTGGAACCCAGAAAAAGACCCCTATATAAAGCCCAATTTTAATCTAAAATCGTTGGACAAAAAACAGGAATGCAAGGTTGCTCTTCAAACAGCCCTAGATCTCCCCAGTACTCCAAAAAAGCCTATCCTTGCGGTTGTTTCTAGACTTACCACCCAAAAGGGCATTGATATGATAATTTCTTTAATGGATGAGATTTTAGGGCTTGGTTGTCAGCTTGTTGTCTTAGGAACTGGCGACCCGTCGCTGGAAAACAAATTAAGAATAAAAGAGGCAGAACTTGCTAAAGAAGGTCTATTTGAGGCAAGGGTTCTACTAGAATATAACGAGGAATTGGCCCATAAAATTTATGCCGGATCTGACATATTTTTAGTACCTTCCCGCTTTGAGCCTTGTGGCTTAACACAAATGATTGCAATGCGTTATGGAACAATTCCATTAGTACGACAAGTTGGTGGACTTGCCGACTCCGTAGTGTCGGGAAAAACTGGATTTAGCTTTGTAAATTTTAACGACTCCGAATTTTTGGATGCCTTAAAAAGAGCCCTGAACTACTATTCGTACAAAGACGAATGGCGTAAATTAGTGACAAACGCCATGGAACAGGATTTTAGCTGGGCGGAATCGGCTAAAAAGTACGCTGACATATATCAATTAGCTCTTGACGAATAATCTTAAAGCTCTCTCCCCCATACTCTCCATAAATTTGGTGATGAAGCTTTTCCTCATGATCGAGAGCTTTTAGTATTTGAGGAACAAACCGTTTGACTTTGTTTGTCGTAAACGAACTTTCCCAATAACCTTTTAAGAAAAACTCGACTCGCTCGCTAATGTTGATTTTAGAAAGTGTGACGCTCATGCACCACAATGCCACACTTTTTGCTAAATCTTTGCGGAGATTTTTTGCACTGACTTTCTCTCGCCCATACTCCAAATCGATGACACCAGATACTTTACCCTTATAAAATAATACATTTCGTTTGCTAAAGTCACCATGTGACACTTTTAAAGCGTGGATTTTTTTAAGCGTGGCACCTGCTTCTTGTAAAACATTGGGTAGTACTTCATGACGAGTAGGACTACCCCCTCTAATATATGTTAGCACGACAACCCGTCTCTTTTTGCCATATAATGTTATTGCAGAAAGAGGCTTATTGCATAAATTATTTACGACACCATATGTCGGAATACCCTGTGATTTAAGCTTGAAGAATAATCGTAACTCTTTTTTGACAAATACCAGCGACCGAGAACTGTTATAAATTCTTATGACAAACGATCCCATTGTGGTTCGTAGCTTAAAAACGGTGTTTCCTTTGCTTAAGTGATACACCTCGTAACCTTTAAATTCCCCTATGTTATAGTGGTTTAAAATGCGACTTATTATTTTACCCGAGATCATAAATTTTACTTCATCAGGACAGAGGAGTGAGCCGGAGATGGCAGATAATATTCGCTCCTTTAAGAATTCAACAAATTTGATGCGGTCAGCATTGGGTAATTTGTTGTAATTAGGAACAAAAGCCGTCATTTGATACAAAAAGCGTAGCGCCAGCACCGCTGTACAAAATCTGTAGGAGAGATTAAAATCTAATTCGCGACCTTTATAGCGCGAATAAAACAACGCATATATCCTGTCAGTCCAGATTTTTTCTCTCCAAAACAACAGACCAAAAAAAGCTGGATCCCAACCAACTGGGACTTTCGAGACATATTCCCAATCTATTAACTTGAAATGGGTGCCTAATTGACATACTTTATCGCTGTCCCTAAAAAGTAGGTTTTCTGGATATAAATCGCGATGAGAAATACAAAGATTATTAAAGACTTTATTGTTGCAAAAGACAAAATCTTCTAATTTTTGCCATTCTATTTCCGTTAATATTTCGCGATTATTTTTTTTGTAAGATGCAATTTCTGCTTGCGCATGATGCATGTCGTAAAACCCAAGATCGAGTTCTTTTGACGAAGTATTAAGAAACGAGGTAATAAAGTTAGCAAAATTCTCAAACGCCGATATGGTAAATTGACCTTTTGTCACACCCAAATCTACCATAAAATTAGATAGCGGTTTCCCCGCGTAGTGCCTTGTTACCATCCAAGGTCTTGTATCCTTTGCTCCGCCATCGCCAAAGGAATAACGGATTACTGGCAAGATATGCGATTTAATATTGTTGGGAAAGCGCTCTCGAGCCAGCAAAAATTTAATCGCTCGCAAAAATCTTTTGCGGGATTCCCCGCTCCCCTGCCAAAAATATTTCAGAATATACTTGTTTTTATCGGGTGTCACCCGAAAGTGATCGAGGCTTTCTTTCTTTCCGGTTTGTCTCCCAATAACAATCACATACGACCTAATAAGCCCACGATCTGGCACGCGCAAAACCTGTTCTACTTGATAGTGATGTTTTTTAAGAAGAGTTGTGATTTCCTCCGGAAGCTGTGTTTTCATTGGAGAATTTTATCACGAAAAGATGATTGCGTTTTTTATTGCATCTTATCGAAAAACCCTTGACATTACTTTTAGAGGTATTACAATACCTCCAAATGGATAATTTACAGGCATTGGTGTACCCCCAAAATCCGCAATGGAACTCTAAAGACTACTTTAAACCCGAAAAGGGCTGGTTTTTGCGCCCAGTATATCACCAATCACTTTCGTGGTTAGATAAAAGAGTCGCTGTGGCACTCACTGGTCTTAGACGAACCGGAAAGAGCACAATCTTACAACAAATAAAATATCATCTTGAAGAGAATATTGCCCCAGAACAAGTACTTTTCTTCTCTTTTGAAAAAGCGCAAGTAAAATACGAACCTGAAACTTTGCGGAATTTGTTAAACTGGTATTTTGAAGATTTCTTAAAGAGCAGTCCCAAAGAGATAAGCAAAAGGGTATATATTTTGCTTGATGAAGTTCAATATATTCCCCACTGGCAGGATACCTTAAAATGGTTTTACGATCTAAATCCAAATTTTAAGTTCTTTTTAAGTGGCTCGTCCTCTCTTTTTATTTATAAAAAGGCTACCGAGAGTTTGGCGGGGAGAATTATAGATATCACAGTTCCCCCTCTTAGTTTTAAAGAATATTGCAACATAAAGAGTGTTTTAGATGATGCCAACGATTTACCAAAAATATTTGGGAGACAGCCAAATTTAGTTAACAGTCACTTTAAAGACTATCTAGAGTTCGGTCAATTTCCTGAACTGGTAAAAGAAAATTATAAACCTGATCAGTCTAAATTATACTTACAAACAATAGAAGAAAAAATTGTGGAGCAAGATTTGCCTAAAATTTACAAGGTAAACCGACCCGATATTCTACATCTAATTTTTAGCTTTGTAAAAAATCACCCCGGCGCATTATTGGAATACAGCAATTTGGCAAACGATTTAGGAATAGATGTCAAAACCACCGCAAAGTATTTGGGGTATCTTAAAAAATCTTTCTTACTAGATTTGTGTCTAAACAATACCAAAAAACTGGCTAAGAGCAGTCGTACCGCAAAGAAGGTTTACCTGGGCTCGGTAAACTTTTCCCGAAGTGGATTAGGAGAAACAGTGGAAAATTATGTTTTTAATTTTTTATCTGGTCTTGGCAAGGTAGAATTTTTTAGATTAAAGAATTTTGAGGTTGATTTTGTTCTCCAACAAAAAAATCCCTCCATTTTTGAGGTTAAATATCAAGAGCATATTGAACAAAAAGATAGCCAAAATTTAGTAAAATTGGCTAAAAGCAAAAAACTAGACGAGGCTTATTTAATTACAAAAAACAATTACGGCGCGTTTACCCAAGACGGAATGAAAATAAACCTGCTCCCCGCCTGTCTTCTGGAAACCTACTTCTCGGGCTGACCGGGAGAGAGGGTTTTGTAGTGGGAATACCTTTGTACTAAATTGTCATAATCTTTAAAGACTTCTTCTTGCCTTAATTGGTCAATTACATGCACCGCATCATAAATATCCAAATTATTTTTTAGCTTGTATCTGCCGTCTCGCCAGCGAATTGCCTGCTCATATTCTCCTTTTTGAGCGCAAAGCTTTTCTTGTTTTTCCAAAAGTTCTAAAAGCGCCTTGTATTCTCCCGGTTTTCCGCGATCTTTAAAAGGTACTTTTATCTGTTGTTTTTCGTCACCAGCAAGCTTTCTCACATACCCAGTTCTTTGCCACGAAAAAGCCGTGGCAATAATATCTTGATACAATTTAAAAGCCTTTTCTTTTTCTTCTGGTTTTGCTGTTAAAGATTGCTCCACCACCTGCCACAATTTATAAGCACCAAGCTCGATCATTTCTAAAGACCACCAGGGTTTAGCGCTTGCCCACCAATAGTGACAGGAGTGGAGAGCGCTATCTAGTAATTTTCGGGACTCTGAATTAGACGAATTGGTAGAATTTGCATTATTACTTACAGTTGATATGGCTAAACCCGTAAGTTCCCACTGCAGTTGATGAATTCTATTCTCCTTCTCATACCAAAGATTAAATGGCGTGCCGTTGGCTAAATCTTTTTCGGATGATGCCCAAGTAGAATCCACCGGGGTTACTTCTTGTGTTTTTTTGATGTGTTTGGCTATTTGGCTTATTGTGACATTGTTCAGTTCTTTAGCTTGCAAGAGTCCGAACAGCAATTTCTCCAAACCAATTCTGTGATGACCAAAAGTTTCGCCATCCATAGCGACTAGGAGGTAGCTTAGGGAACTAAGTTCAGAGGAATACTTTTTAATAACAGGTACAAGTTCGGCAGTGGGACGGATGTTGGCTCCCATGATGATGTTAGAAAGGTTTTTATGTCTAAAGTGTACATTGACCTCCGTTCCTTTGATCTTGTAAATTGCATTAAACTTGCATTGATCCAGCTTGCCATTATAGGCAATCTCATCCGCTAAAATATATTTATACCCCATTTCTCCAATGACTTGGACAATTTTGGGGCTGTAGCTCATTTCGGGACTAAAAAAACCCGCCGGATGGTAGTTTTTCCCAAAGTAAAACTTATTGGTCTCGTGATTTAGTTCTATTTGACGCACAACCTCGGAGTGTGGGATTAGTGGCAAAAAAGCGTGGTATTTGGCGCTTTCGGTAAGTTCAATCTGATCCCGATCAATCAATGTTTTTACATTATCAATTAGATCTGTATAGTGATATCTATCCCAAAGCTCTGTTAGTACAGCGTTGATGTTAAATGTTAGATGACAACTGGGGTTTTTAACCAAAAATTTAAAAATCGGGCGGTACGACTCGTTGACAATCCGATCTAAAACATCGGGATATTGATCCTCGGGCTGGTAGATGTGGAGGAAGATTGAGAAAAGCATTAAGTTAAGCTAACCCTCGGATTCTCAATCGCTTGTTTATACAGTCCCACATACTCCCCCGCGCTGTTTTTCCAGCTAAAATCCTTCTTCATCGCGTTTTGCATAATTTTTTCCCAGACCTCTTTGTAACGAAAAGTCTCCAAAGCTCTTATCACCTGCGCAAAAAAGGAGTATTTATTGTAGTCGCTAAACACAAACCCAGTACCCTGCCCTGTTTCGGGATTATAATTTTCCACAGTATCAGCAAGACCACCGGTTGCCCTAACCACTGGAATACAACCATAACGCATTGCTTCTACCTGCACCAAACCACAGGGCTCAAATTTAGACGGCATAAGTATAATGTCAGCTCCCGAAAATATCAGACGGGGCAGAACAAAATTGGGGTAGGGGTGAATTCCCACTTTTTCTGGAAATTTTTCTTTTAATTCTTGCAATTTTTTAGTGTAGTGAGAAGCCCCCCCACCTACTTGAACAAATTGAATCTCAAAATCACGAAGCAGGTAGTTAAGAACATCCAGAAGTAAATCTATCCCCTTTTGATCGTCTAGCCTTCCCTCGTAAGCAACAACTGGAATATTGGCATTTTGTTTTAAACCAAACTCTTTTTGCAGGGCTAGCTTATTGGGTCGGCGCTTCTCTAGCGATTTATAGTCATAATTTGACACAATTTTTGAGTCGGTTTTTGGGTCAAAAGCTTCATAATCAATCCCATTAACCACGCCAGTTAATTTTGACCTTACCTCGGTTAAAAGTCTATTCAACCCCTCACCATACTCTGGAGTGAGCATCTCTCGACTGTAAGTTTTGGAAACCGTTGTAATAAGATCGCTGTGGATAATGCCACGCTTCATAAAATTTAAATGCTTAAGTCTATTGGTAAAAAACGGCGCAACGGAACCCCTACCATCGTCTAAATTCATTTCGGAGGCATTTCTTAAATCTACCATTCCTTGAAATTTTAAATTATGAATCGTAAAAACTGTGGAAATTTTATTCAGAAACTTTTCATCTTTAAAAGAGGATTCTAAATAATTGGGAACTAGTGCGGTGTGCCAATCATGACAATGAATAATATCGGGGACAAAACTATCTTCGGTTTGTTTTTGGCAAGTTTTACTAATATATTCTAGAGCGGCGCGAGAAAGCAACGCCCAACGAATGTGATCATCGGAATAGTCATAAACATTGCTTCGTAATTCATAATATTCCATGTTTTCTAAAAAGTACACCGGAACTTCTCCTTGGGGGTTGTAATATTTAACATTACAAACTAAAAATCTTTTGGCATCGGATTTGTGGCTAGTGGGAACTTTAAGCCCTTTATAGACATACTCGCTGGGGTATTTTTTTTCGTCAATAAAACCAAACTTGGGAGTAAAAATTCGGGCGTCAACACCCATTTCACGCAAGGCTTTGGATAAATAGGAAACCACAACTCCCTGTCCCCCAACGCTGGAAAAGGGTCGGGTTTCCGCCGTTACCATAAGAACTTTTAGTTTTTTAGATTTATCAAATGTCATGGTTCTAATCTCCTAACTAACGATAATTTATCAAAGTGTTTGTCGTAGCTATAGATACAGTCTACCGACTCGCTAAGAAAAAAACAATAATTATACGCATCCGCAAAATCAATATTTTCGTCTTTCCACAAAATAAGCGCTTGCAACAAAATTTCCGCTTTTTCCACTTCTAAATTAGGGAGATTTAATATCCCCAAAACTTTCCCTACAATATCACTCTTTTTAACTTTGTAAAACGACTCTAGTGTCCAAATAATCTCAAAAATGACTAGCGAAGATGTGATTAAGTTTATTTTACCCTCTGAAGCTTTTTTAAATAAAGCGAAAGATTTGTTATAGGCTTGTTCGTCCTCTTTTACCAAAAATCTTAAAAAGATATTTGTATCTACAAAACTTTTTGTCATTGACTTGCTGCTGCAACTTTCTTGGCAACTAAATTTAAGGTTTTTGACCGAACAATATGAATATCTTTAATCCCTAAGGGTTTAATGGACGCGCCTTGAGATAAAAAATTATTTTTTAAAGGAAATACCTTTACAAAACCTAAATCTGGTAAAACCGAAAAGACCAGTTTATCGCCTTCATCTAAAAGCAAAACATCACGAGCAATTTTGGGAATAGTCACTTGCCCTTTGGAAGTAACTGTAGCTACTGTATTCATGACAATGAGAGTATCACAATTCCTTACATGATGTCAATACCCTTACTCAATGTGCTTACTACAAGCAGGTACTACCCGATAATTTATAAAAAACCCTCTCTATACTTTTGAGAAAACGATTAGGGATAATCCCGACCTAGGGTCGGGATTATCCCTTTTTAGTCTTATGGGGTGAGACCCCTGTGGGGTCTCACCCCTCTTTTTCTAACTTGTGTGTTCGTTGATATTTAAATAGATTTGTTAATGCTGGAAAATTTAAGTTTTCCTTTTTTATTCTGCGAAATTTTCTGCAAAACAAAATTTATTAGGTAGCCACAAGATAAAAGGGTTATGAGATACAAAGCCCCAATAAAAGTAAAAGCCGGAAGTTTATCTCTTGTTAAGTAGGTTAAAAGACCCGATACAACTCCCATGGTTGTAATTAGCGTAAGAGACTGAATGCTCCTGCCTGTATTGGAACTTTGCAAACCCAAAACAGTATCTATGGCTAAATTTACATAATCTAAAGTCATTTTCCAAATCTCTTTGATGTAATCTAATGTGTTTAACAAAGATTCAAAACGGTACTGAAAAAGCATTAAAAGGTGGTTTTCTATCTGAAACCTCTGGGCTATCGATTGTCTGGTTTTGGCGTAAGAATCCATTTGGGCAATTCTATTATTAATTAAGCTGATTGTTTTTTTGTAATCATCCAACTTGCTTCTTATTTTTGGTATATCCTTGTATTTCATTTGCCCCATTTCTTTTACTTGATCTATATCGAACCAGATTTTTCGGTGAATAAAAAGGTACTTTTCTAGCTGATCCTTAAATTCTCTAAAGAAAATTTGAGTTTCTATAACCTTTTTAATGGAATCCCCATCGTTGGTCTTTGCTACAACAAAAATATAATCCTTGGTTTTGTAAACACACATATCCCGTGAAGAAATTTTGCTATAAACCTTTCCAAATTTTTCTGGCGCAACTTCAAACTTATCAAAATCCTTGTCGCTAAATGAGACAACGACAGGGTGCGAGTTTTTAATATTGGCTAAAACCTTTGGCGTCGGAGCTCCCAAAGAAAATATGTAGTCCATTGCAGGCAAAAAAGCGTCGTTAAAATATTTCTCTAAAATTAATTTTGTTTCTTGAATGTTTTCGGTCTTAAATTCCAAGATATAAAGCCCATCTTCAAAATACCTAATTTCTATACCGTCGGTTGTCTTTGCTCTTACATATTCCAAATAGTCTGTTTCTCGGGACACCTCCTGTAAGTTCAAATTTTTATGAAGATAGAGTAGTTTTTCTTGAGAAAGATCTAGATAAGAATTAGCCACGGAGAGAAATTCAAATATTTCGCTTAAATGTAGAGTAGTTCTTTGATACCAACCACCAAAAGTAACAGTATAAACTTTGGACATATTTCTATATTAAGCATAGAAAAAACTCTTGTCTATACTTTTAGTAAACAGATTCTTGTAGTTTGTATTTGAGCAATGTTAAACTGTTCCCATATCTTGCCAATACCGACCCGCCTACTCGCGAGAGCGAGACAACTCGGTACATTCCCTGCCCAGAGAGAGACTTACAAGGAGCTTTGCTGCCTTGTATTATGGGGAATCCCTACCCGGAATACTTCGCCCCGTTTGTCGGCGGCTCATTGTTGGTAAGGTAAAATGCAGGAAAAAACATCTCATTGTCTAAAGTAGAATTCCATGCTAAACTCCCCCCGTTAGGCTAGATAGAAGATTCTCGTAACGCAAATTTTTTGCTCCTTGCGGATTCTTTTGTTATGCCATCTTTTAAGGCGGTGATAGCAAGTGAGTAAAAAGTTATATGTAGGAAACCTTCCATTCAAGTTTACCTCCGAGGACATAAGAGCCCTTTTTTCCCCAGCGGGAAACATTGTTGATTCCGTAGTAATTACGGACAAAATGACAAGAAGGTCTAAAGGCTTTGGATTTGTTGAATTCTCAACAGACGAAGAAGCTCAAAAAGCCTTGGCAGACTTTAATGGAAAAGATATAGAAGGTCGAGCATTAGTTGTAGATATGGCAAGAGAAAAACAAGGTTAATGACTGGTATTAAATCTCCCCGCCTTTGGCGGGGAGATTTTTTTAGTATCCCTTACTCTCAAATTCCTTTAGTTCCTCTGCCATGTTCATCTGCTTTAAATCGTCTTTAATTCTCTCGACAGATACATGCTTTAACCCACCCCGTTCTCCCGCTTGCGAAAAGACATCTACTGTATCGGCCTTAATAATGACCACATTGGCAAACTCCTCTGACGATTCCTCTAACTGCAATCTTAGCTTCCAAAAATCCATTTGGTCGGGAGAAACATAAACATGCAATTTATCAAATGCCTTAATTGGGTAAAACAACGACAAACCAGCAGGGCCGGTAAAAGCGTAATCGGCGCTGGCATTTTCCCCCGCTCTCTTTATAAGTTTAGCGATGACTCTTAGATCATCAAACGGACATCTAAAATATAACGGTTTAAAAACCTCGTCTTCGGCAAGAAGTGTAGATTTAATCTCGGGTTCTTCCGCTTTTTCCTCTTCTTCGACTTCTTCCTCTGCACCTAAACCCATCATGGGGGTTTCTTTAATTGGCTCCTCTAGCACTTCTTTTGTCTCCACCACCTCTTTCTCTTCTTTAACCTCTTCTTTAACAGTTGGTCCTAATTGCAAAAATTTTTCGATCTGGTCTTTGGTAAATCTGTGCCTTCCTGACGCAAGTTGTACTGATCCGAGCTTACCATCTTCTATGTACCGATATAAGGTTCTTAAACTTACACCTAGTATGTCACACACTTCCGAGGACTTGTAGAGTTTGTCTACTAATATCATGGTTGGGCGTTCCCCCAAACTTAATGTTTGGAGAAAACGAAAATGCTAGTAATATCTCCAACCTACTCTTTTGTATTAGGATATGTCAAGAAGATTTTTGTGGATAAAACCAAAAGCGGAAATAAAATAACAGCCTTAAATACTCTCTTATAGCGATAAACTGGTTCATTTACTAACCTGTACAGCCATTCTAATCCAAAATGCCTAAAGATTGAGGGAGGGTTTTTCCGCAAACCTAATAAATAGTCAAAAGAACCCCCAACATTCATTTTTACGCCACTAACACTCACATCTACCATTTGTTGTATTAAAGTATTTGCTAAGATGTGATTATATGTCAACAGTGTTACATTTGGTCTAAATGTTACTATTGTTTTAACAATATTATTTGAGACTACCTCTATCGTTGAAATAACTCTTATACACTCCTTTGACATCTCTAGTTGCTCAATTAAATACTTCTCTATCTTTTCTTTTGTTGCAAGGGAGTTTGGAGCAACAAGTACCAATACTCTATATTTATTATTCCTTGACGATATTAAAGTATCTTTTAAGATACTAGATCCCGATACTACCTCTTTTATTATAGGTGGAAATAAAAAAGAGACCAACTTTACGCCAACCCCATCGCATAAATTTAAATTACTCTTATTTAGTATTTTCTTAAATGCGGGATCGTAATGAGCATCGTATAAATGTTCAGGGTTAACTGTAACGACACAGGAGGGCTTACTAGATTGAGCTAATTGCTGGATCTCTTTTAAGGTCTCCTCTTTATTTACAATGTCAATTCGAACTCCAAGGATATAGGTAGACTTCATATAACTTCCACTTACCTGATACTCACAGTATACAAATCTGGCGGAACCGACTGCTTAAACGACGCCAGAACTATTATTTTGTCCCCTCCTGGGGTTGGATACGCTTTGCTACTAGCTAAATTTCCCGTAAAAATTTCGGTCCTGTTGCTTCCATCTATTCTTATTACCTCTACAGTCCCCTCTTCTACCACTATTAAATGATAAGAATCGGAATACCAATAAACTTTGGCGTTAGATTCCTTATCAACCTTAAAAGGAGAATATTCTAACTCTTCACCAACTGGAAGCGGATTCTCAAAATTAGACACCTTATATTCTAACTTTTCGTCAGAAAGCGTATTTTTGTAAAGAAACTTTTTAAGATCGGGGGACCAAACTGTCTCGGGGTCTAAAGCAATAGCTGTAAAATCCTGTGGCAGGTTTATTTTTTCTAAATATTTTTTTAGCTTATCCTCTTTACTTGTTGCCCATTCCTGATAAATTGCCTCGGGACTCGTGACAACTTCTGGAGTTGTCTGAATTGCTCCACCACTTGCGTCTAAAACATAATATTTGCTATCGTTCATCTTAATAAGTAACTGTTTGTCGTCTGGAGACCAGACTAAATCTTTAGCCATAGAATAGGCAATTGACGGCGTGTCTAAAATTAACAGATTTCTATTACCGCCAAAAATAGAAATCGAGGTGGTTCCGGACAAAGGTAAAAGCCAAATCCCTGGCTCTTTGCCGTTTTTTGTGGCATAAGCAATTTTGGAGCCGTCGTTGGAGACCGAAAATGCCGAGACTCCAAAAGTGGTTAGCGGTTCAATTCTAGGAGATTTAGAAATTAAAAGCGCAGTAATATCGGTAACCTTGTCGTTGTAAACTTGAACTTGCTTTCCCCAAGAAGTAAATCCGTCTTTGGTGACTTCTAATTTGTAGGTCGCTGGGGCTAAAGAAGAAATTGTTGAATTGGTTGCGGTAATAACTTTTCCATCCAAATAGACTTTGGCTCCCTCGGGATTGCTACGAACCGAAAGGATTCCAGTTTGCAAAACCGTGACTTCTTTTTTGTTAAAGTTGAGTCGGTATCCTTGGGAATACATTACCGTTGCCCAGGATAAAAGGAGCAAGAACATCAAAACTGGAAATATTGGAACACCGTTTCGCAAAGGATTTTTCATAAGACAATTATAGAACATCTAATCAAAATATTCTAATAGAAACGCAACAAATAATTAAAAATTAAAAATTACTTTCTGATAATGCTCTTCTCAAAAGCCTCTAAGTTCTCCAAAACTAAACTGATGCCCTTAACCACACAAAGCAGGGGGTCGTCGGCAATATGAGCTGGAAGCCCAGTTTCGCGGGTGACAAATTTTTCGATCCCGCGCAGTTTGGAAGTTCCCCCTGACATGACAATTCCCCGATCAATCACATCGCTGGCAAGCTCTGGCGGGGTTCTTTCTAAAACCTGTTTAACTTCGCTGATTAGATCTTTTAGCGTCGGCTCTATAGCAAGCGCGATTTCACTGGATTTAATAATAACTGTTCTAGGCAAACCGTTGATGGTATCTCTTCCTTTGACTTCCATTTCCATTTCTTTTGTAGGAACAATTGCCCAACCAATATTTATTTTTATATCCTCGGAAGTTTTTTCACCAATAAAAAGACCATATTTACGACGGGCATAGCTTGCGATAGCTTCGTCTATTTTATTACCGGCAACGCGCACCGATCCCGAAACCACAATTCCCCCCAACGAAATAACCGCAACTTCGGTCGTGCCACCGCCAGAATTTATAATCATATTTCCCGAGGGGTCGCCAATCGGCAATTCCGCTCCAATTGCCGCCGCTAAAGGTTCGGGAATCAAATAGGCGATTCTTGCTCCAGCGTTATAGGCAGCCTCCAATACCGCCCTTGATTCCACAGAGGTAACCCCGGCGGGAACCGAGATCATCACCGTAGGCTTTAACAATCTAATTTTACCCCCAGTTTTATCTATAAAATATTTAAGCATCGCCTCGGTTATGGCAAAATCGGCAATGACGCCATCGCGTAAGGGTCTAATTGCCTCTATTCCCTCGGGGGTCTTGCCCACCATATCTTTGGCCAAAACTCCTACAGCTAAAACCCTTCTATCGTCCGAGTTTACGGCAACAACGGAGGGCTCGTTGACCAATACTCCCTCACCTACAACACTAACAACCGAGTTGGCGGTACCTAAATCTATGGCGATTTTTTTGGATAGGCTCATTGCTCCACAAGCTCCGCTAGAATTAGTAACCTATTAATGGTTGTTCCTGGAGGACTACATGTCTGTAAAGTCAACATTGGCTTGACAAATTCCCGATAATAAGGCACAGTGTCCCAGCCTTTAACAATCTCTGTTTGGAGCACTCTATATTGGTATTGTTTGCCCTGATAAAATACATAGATGTCACTTCCTGGCGTAATTCTATTGAGCAAATTAAAGCTAGTAGCGTAAGATCCCAGTTCCCAAAAATTAAGACTCGAGTGCGAAAAATAATAAGAATTTCCAATCTCTCCCGGCAAGACGGTTCCCTTGGCATGGGCAACTCCAAATTTTAAGGCTTCCAAATATTTTGCTTTGTCTGTAATCGAGATATTTTTAACCACCGGCACACTTAAGCCAATTTGGGGTATCACTAAAGCAAAATCGCTATTTACCGGGCTGATAGCAAGGGGTTTTCTTTCTTTAAGAGCGGTAAGCAATGACGGGTCTTCCGGGTTATCACTGTTGGTGGAGAGTTGATAGCTGACTCCACGCGCTTTTGTTGCAATAAAAAGTAGGTTGTCTTTTGCCCAAGCTCCGTAAGTTAAATAAAGGATCGTAATTGCCCCAAAAATTAAAATATTAGAGATAATCCGAATAAAAATAAACTTGAAATCAGACTTGTTCATGCCCAAAATGTTAACACAAAAGGGAAATAATGATAAGGGTAAAATACTACTCCCCCGGGTGATTGGCAAGCTAAACTTCAAGCTCGAACAATCACCCAAGGGGAACCTCTCACGGACAGATGGAACATGGTCCGCGGGGGGTTGGTGTCGCCCCACTACGGACGACGAAGGGCGTGGGTACCGGCGCCCCCGGCGTAGGGAGCGGGGTCGGCCACCATATTGGTTGCGAGACAACGGGTTTGGCGGAGGGACGCCAAACGGTTGGTACCGGCGGCGGAACCGGGGTGGCGGTTGCCCACGGAGGCGGGGTGGGAGAAACTGCGCGAACGGAGGTCTTTTCAAACCAATAACCTCCGACCAGAACGAATTTCCCCGAGGATTCGGTGATGGGTCCAGGTTGTACCTGGTACCCATAAACCGACCAACACCGGGGATCATACCTCCCTGTCCAGGGGGAGATCCCAACGCTCTTGGCACATCCCAAAGTATTCCAACCCAACGCCCAAGTATCCGGCTGGACTGGTGTCTCAGCATGCGCCATGCCCCATCCGACCAAAAAAGCCAACGCGACGACCGACAACAAGACGATTATTTTCGTCTTCATTTTCCTACCTCCTTGAGGATAAAGAAATTTTTCGGACGGCAACCCGCCCGAAATCGTTTTACGCTGGAGCCAATTCTACACTACTTCCTATAGTTTTTCAAGGGTTCAAAGGATTAGAAGAGTTTAAGGAGTTCTTGAGATTCGGCAAGACGCATTTTAAGATTATTATCTTTGGCTAGTTTTTGCGCTTCTTGAGCCAGCTTTCTAGCTTCAACTTTGTCATCAAGATTGTAGAGAATAAGAGATTTATACATTAAAAGTTTTGTTTTCCAAATCATTTTATGAGGCATTCTTTCGTCCTCCCAACCCTTTTCCAATTCCCCTAAAGCCTCGTTGATGATTTCTTGGGCTTTTTGAATGTTTCCTCGGCGCATCGTGATAAAAGCCAAATCACCCAAGATATCGGCGCGAGGCGCGGGGTGGGTTTCTTTCTCCAAAAACTTTAAGAGGTATTTTTCGGCCTTTTCAAAATTCCCGGCATACTTGTAAACAGAAGAATTTGCCCTAAAAGCTAGAGTGTCTTTAATATGATGTTTCTGACATAGTTTAAGAGCTTTTTGAGCATGGTCTTTTGCCAAATTAGCATTTGTAAACGAGATTGTTTTATAGAGATACGCCAGATGGTTTAAACATTCCGAGGCATTAAGATAATCGCCTTGAGAAAGAAATAGATTATAAGCTTGGGTAAGAAGTTTTTCGGATTCAGGGAAGCGGTAATCTTCGCGCGCTTTCCAGCCTTGCTCCATGAGTTTCTGCGGGTCTTTTTCCATATAGAAAAAGTATACCACAAAAAAAGAAGCAAATGGTTTGGACAGAAAAACCATTTGCTCTTGAGAGACAACGACAGGCATTATCGGGTGAGGCGTGGTCTGTCGTTTTCAACCCGTAGAACCCTCTTTCCGTGTGTGAATCCCTGGGTATACCCCTCTGTATAGCCCATGTGTTTCGCTCGCTCGATCATCTTCCTAATCATTTGAGCATCCGATTCAAGGATAACGGTCACTTCGTTACTCTCGAACTCCACCTTCCACCCCCTGATGGTTCCCCCTTCAATAGGGGAAACACTAACGGTGATACTCATGGCACCCTCCTTTTTTTCTAATGTAGTTGACGGGGTTGACAAGAGAGATTATAGCACAAAATACAAAAGGTGGCTTGCCATCCGTAGCTCCGAAGGAGCATAGGATGGTCGCAATTACTGAACGAAGCTCGAACCTTTTTCGAACGAAAAATGCTTGATTAGCTCCGCTCCGCGTTTCCGCCCGCCTGAATGCCTGCCCGCCAAAGTTTCAACGACGGCGGGGACGGCCAGAATTTTTGGCGAACGGCGGCGGAACCAAAAATTAAAAGGGTGGTAGATTCAGAAATTTAATGTCTTTATGTCTATAATTTAGCACAAACACGATTAAAAGTAAATTTGCTATTGACAAGGATTTTTAAATTGATATAATAGACCTATATCTATGGTCGAGGTCTGGATAAATTATTAACTATTAATTTAAAAAATATGGCTACCCAAAAAGAAAAAACCCTCATAAATTTTAAGAAGGCTCAAGGCTTAATATTGAAAATTATCAAGATGGTCGAAGCCGATGAATACTGCATTGATATTATGCAGCAAAATTCGGCCGTGATAGGTCTTTTGAAATCTGCCCATCAAATGTTAATGGAAAATCATCTAAATACCTGTTTTAAAACAGCAATGGGAACAAAAAATGAAAAAAGGAAACAGGAAATGACGGAAGAGATTTTAAGAGTTACAAAATTGCTTAATAAATAATGTTAAAAAATATAATTTATGATGCTTAAAAAAACTAAAATTCAAATTGAAAATATCAGCTCGGAAAACGATAAGGCGCTGATTGAAACTGAAATAGATGTTTTAGAGGGAGTAAGAAATGTAAATATTGATAGCAAGGGCGGCGAATCTTGGGTGGAATTTGATACTAATAAAATTTCTCAAGAGGAAATTTTCGGCAAAATCAAAGAATTAAAATTCCAAATAAAAAAAGAGGTGCTGGAAAGCCAGCCAATGAGAAAAGAGCACGCCTATTTTGTTCAAGGAATGCATTGCGCTTCTTGCGAGGTTTTAATAGAGAAAAGATTATTGGCACTAAAAGGAATAAAATCAGTGGAAGCCAAGGCTGACAAGGGCGAAGTTTTACTTGAATATACAGAAGAAAAACCAAGCGTCGATAGATTAAATGGAATTTTCAGAAAAGAAAATTATCGTTTCTTTGATCAGCCAATAAAAACAATGGGAGGAAAAAAAGAGAATGACCTTTTCGTAATCGCTGGCGCCGCTTTATTTTTTATTGTCGGCTTTTTCATTATTAAAAATAGCGGTTTTGCCGGCTTGGTAAACGTTAGCTCAACTTCATCTTTACCTACATTCTTTCTTTTGGGATTATTGGCTGGTGTTTCCAGTTGCGCGGCTCTAGTCGGCGGCTTGATTCTTTCAATGTCTAAACAGTGGCTGGAAATGTATTCAGAAAGAAATTCAACCATGGAGAAACTTCAACCACATTTAATGTTTAATGCCGGAAGAATTGTTTCTTACGCTCTTTTGGGAGCCGTTATTGGAGCCATTGGAAGCAAACTTCAGATCTCTTTAACTTTTACTTCTGTTTTAATCGCCGTTGTTTCTGTGATGATGGTTTTCTTAGCTTTACAAATGTTAGGAGTAAAAGCTTTCCGAAAATTTCAGTTTACCATGCCTAAATTCATAACCAGACACATTGCCGATGAAACTAAATTTCAAGGAAAATACAAGCCATTTCTAATGGGAGCGCTTACTTTCTTTTTGCCTTGCGGTTTCACTATAACTGCGCAAAGTTTGGCTTTAATTTCCGGCAGTCCGCTCCAAGGAGCTCTTATTATGCTTTTTTTCGCTTTAGGGACATTGCCGGCTCTTTTGGCAATTGGTTTATCCTCGGTTAAATTTTCTCAAAAGCCGCATTTAGCCAATAAATTCCTAAAAGTTGCCGGCGTTTTGGTTTTGTTTTTCGCCTTATACAATATCAATGCCCAGTTAAATGTTTTGGGATTTTCCAGTTTAAGCGATATAAAATTTAATTCTAATCAACAGTCTGCCAACGGCGACGAAGATGGTTTGCCGCCGATTGTTAACGGCAAACAGGTTATAAAAATGGACGCCTTAAGTTCTGGCTATAAACCAAATTATTTTAAGGTCAAAGTCGGAGTTCCTGTCAGATGGGAAATTGCTGATGAAGGGACAAGCGGCTGCACCAATGCCATTATCTCCCGCGGTTTATTTGCCGACGAAATTCCTTTAACTCCTGGCCAAGTGAGCGTCAAAGAATTTACTCCGGAAAAGCCGGGAAAATACAAATTTTCCTGCTGGATGGGAATGGTCTCGGGGATTATAGAAGTGGTTGATAGTAAAATTGCGGCAAAAAGCTCCAGCGCTTACGCTCAATCCGCAGATTTCGCAAATACGAATGACAACGATGTTATTCCCTCCGGCGCAAAAGGATGCGGCTGCGGCGGCGGAAGCGGCAGCTGCGGCGCAAGATGAAAATTTATTAAAATAATTAAATTCAAATTATGAAGAATAAACACTGGTTAATAATGCTTATATGTTGCGCTTTGGCGATGTCGGCCATTATTATATTGCCTAAATACCTTAACCTTGGTTCGTTTACTTTTTTATTAATTTTACTTTGCCCATTATCTCACATTGTTTTAATGAAACTGTTCATGGGAAAGGAAAAAAACAAGGGAGTTAAAAATAATAATTGTCATTAAAAATTTAAAACGATGAAAAAAGCAAAATTTAAAATTCACGGCATGCACTGCAACTCTTGCGCTATTTTAATCGAGGAAAGATTAAAAAATCTGCAAGGCGTGATTCAAACAAAAATAAGTCATGAATCGGGAAAGGGCGTGATAGTTTACGATGAAAATGCGATTGAAGAAACGGAAATTCAGCGTGAGATTGAGAGCGTCGGTGAATACAGCGTTGAAAAAATTGAAGACACAGAAAAAGAGAAGAATGTTAAAGAAGATTATTCTCGTCCCAATCTTTCTATACCAATCTCTATAATTATCGCAGGTTTAATTATTGCCGGGGCAATTATTATTAATGGCGACGGCGGCAAGAAAACTATTTCCACCGGACAAATAGCCCAAAATTTGCCCGTTAACGATACTCAACCGCTCGAAGCGCCGGCAATTGCTCAATTTGACATTACAAAAAATGATCATATCCGCGGCGATTTCAATGCGTTGATTACTTTGGTTGAATTTTCTTGTTTTGAATGTCCTTTCAGCGCCAGACATAATCCAACTCTGATTAAAATTTTAGACGATTATAAAGGAAAGGTCAGGTTAGTTTACAAACATTTTCCTTTAGGATTCCATCCAAACGCTCAAAAAGCGGCCGAGGCATCTGAATGCGCTGACGAGCAGGGAAAGTTCTGGGAATATCATGATAAGTTGTTTGAAAATTTTCAATTAGGTTATAGCATAGAAAATTTTAAACAATGGGCGAAAGATTTAGAATTAAATAGCGGAAAATTTAACGAATGTCTTGATTCGGGAAAATATGCTCAAAAAGTTCAGGCTGATTTTCAAGAAGGGACGGGAAAGGGAGTTAACGGCACTCCCGCCACATTTATTAATGGGCAATTGGTAAGCGGCGCTCTGCCCTATGAGTCATTCAAGCAAATAATCGATAATTTACTTAGTCAATAATTTATGAAAATTTTTAAAGGTTATTTTATCTTTTTGTGGGGGCTAGTTTTTACTTTAATTTTTTTACCGATTAAAGCCTTGGCATTTTGTCCTATGTGCGTTGTGGCAACGGGAGCGTTTCTGGGAATTTTCCGCTGGCTCGGAGTTGACGACACAATTATTGGTCTTTGGCTTGGCGGATTTATTCTCTCCGCTTCAATGGTTTTTAATAACTTACTGATTAAAAAAGGAAAAAGAATAAGATTTCAACTTTTTTTAATTCTTCTCGTTTTTTTTGGTCTTACCATGTTGTTTTTGTATCAGTTTGGCGGTTTAAGTCCTTACAACAAAATTTTTGGGATTGATAAAATCGTTTTCGGCATAATTCTTGGCAGCTTGCTTCTTTTATTAGCGTCTTATTTAGATAAATTTTTAAGAAAGCAAAATGAAGGTAAAATTTTTATTTCGCATCAAAAAATGATTATAGCCATCAGTTTACTTATTATTTTTAGCTTAGGTTTATATTTTGTTTTATGATGAATAAATTACCGTCAATGGACGAATTATTAACCAAAGTGGACAGCTTGAAAAAAGAACATCAGCTCGATTTATCTTCAGACGAAGATTTGAGTATCGCGGTAATGAATTTAGTAAGCCTTGAAGAACATTTTTTCTTTACCGCGTCTAAAACAGAAAAGGCAGAATATTTTGATTTGCTTTACGAAATTCGCGAAATGCGCAAAGCCCTGATGAAAAAACTGGTCAAAGAATCAGAGGGAGAGATTTGGTGTATAGAGAAACATTTACTCGCCGCCAGTATGAGATTAATTGAGGTGGGAACGAAATATTTTCATCAAGAAAAAAGGAAGGAAGCGGAAGAATTGTTTTTAAAAGCTTATCGGCTTTATTCTTTGTTCTGGGGAATAAATCTGAAATTGGTTAATCTTGGCGCAGTGAAGGCCATTGATGATGACCAGCTGAACGCGCACGACCAGGAGAAAAAAGGTTTTTGGGGAAAGTTGGGAATAATAGTTAAAAAAATTATTGATTGTTGCAAGGAATAAAAATATGCCAAAAAATAAAAATATTACAAACCATCAAAGGGGGAAATACTGGCCGATTTTTGTAGTCGCAGTTGTTGTTTTAATTATCGGAGGACTTTTTATTTTGAGAAAACCGGAAAAAAATGTCAGCCAAAGCCAGTGTCAAGTTCAAGAAATAACATTTTATTATCTTGATCAATGTGGCTGGTGTCAGAGGGTCAAAAATGAAGGGACAATTGAAAAGATTGAACAATTGGGAATAAAAGTGAAAAAAATTAATGCGGCAGTTGGGCCGATTCGCCATAAATTTGAAAGCGTACCGACCTTTGTTATCAATGATAAAGTTTACTCGGGTTATAAAACTTTTGATGAACTAAAAAAACTCCTTAGTTGCCCGACGGATAATAAACAAATTCTTAAAGTCCAAAACCAAACATCGTCTCCGGTTCAGACTGAAAAACTATTTTTGGGCGAAAAAGGAGAAAAAGTGGTTTTTGAAAATAGAGAAGTTGAATTAAACGCCGCGCAATTTAACGATAATAAAGCGCGTTTCTACAACATAGAAATGCCTAACGGCAAAATAATTCACTTTTTCGTGGTCAAAGACAGGAATGGAATCTACCGCGCGGCTGCTGATGCTTGTCAGGTTTGTTTTACC
The DNA here is from genome assembly GCA_018896215.1 of Patescibacteria group bacterium. Taxonomy (NCBI): domain Bacteria; species Patescibacteria group bacterium. The sequence goes on along the minus strand of JAHINB010000009.1, from coordinate 1,853 downwards.
GAGAGAAAAGGATTTCATCAAGAAGGCGATGAGATTGTCTGTAATAATTGCGGCAACCGTTATCCTATAGAAAAAATTGCCACGGAAAAAGGCGGATGTAATCCTGGCCCGATAAATCCAAATTTAGAAGTTAAAAATGGGAAAATCGTCATTAAAGAAGCAGACCTCGAACAGGTTTTGGATTTATTTTAATTATTTTTATTAGCATTAATTTTTATAAACATTATGGAAAAAACAATTCTAAAAATTTCTGGCATGCATTGTGCTTCGTGCTCGGCTATTATTGAGAATGCGCTAAAAAACGAGGAAGGTATAAAATCGATTAATGTTAATTTTGCTACAGAAAAAGCTTATTTAGAGTTTGACCCAATTGAGATAAGCATTGCCCGAATTCAAAAGATAATGGAAAAATTGGGATATAAAGCGACGGAAGAAACTTTTGAGGAAGAAATGCACGACCACCATAAAGAGGCAAAAGCGCAAGAAATACAAAAATTAAAAAAGCGGTTTATTTTCGCCTTAATTTTCAGTTTGCCCATTATTTATATGGTGATGGGCGAGATGGTTGGTTTGCCGATGCCGATAATTTTTGAAAAATACGGAACCATTATCCAGTTTGTTTTAACGACGGCTGTTATTGTTTCTTGTTTTAATATCTGGACTTCTGGTTTTAAAAATCTATTGCGGTTGGCACCCAATATGGATTCTCTAATCTTTATTGGCACAGCCGTTGCTTATTTTTATAGTTTAACCATTTCCGTTTTGATATTTTTGGGAACAAAAGTTGAAGCACATCTTTATTATGAAAGCGCGGCTTTAATTTTGGTTTTTATTTCTTTAGGAAAATACCTTGAGGTGATGACTAAGGGGAAAACTAGCGAAGCGATTAAAAAATTAATCGGGCTTCAGCCCAAAGAAGCGACGATTATAAAAGACAATGAGGAGATAAAAATTCCTATTTCCGAAGTAAAAGTCGGGGATATTATTTTAGTCAAGCCCGGCGAAAAAATTCCGGTAGACGGGATTGTTATTGACGGCTATTCCGGTGTTGATGAAAAAGCCATCACCGGCGAAAGTATTCCCGTGGAAAAGAAAAAAGACGATGAAGTAATCGGCGCCACCATTAACAAAACCGGTGTTTTGAAATTTAGAGCAACCCGAGTCGGCAAAGATACGATGTTGGCCCAGATTATAAAAATAGTTGAGGAAGCAATGGGTTCCAAAGCGCCAATCCAGCTATTGGCCGATAAAGTTTCTTTTTATTTTGTTCCGTCCGTGATTGGTATTGCTATTTTTGCTTTTGCCATCTGGCTTCTATTAGGGCAGCCTTTGGCTTCGGCTTTAATGGTTTTTGTGGCTGTTTTAATCATCGCTTGCCCTTGCGCTTTAGGTCTGGCAACGCCAACCGCCGTGATGATGGGTACTGGTCTGGCGGCAAAAAATGGCATTTTAATTAAAAGCGGCAAGGCGTTAGAAATTGCCAGAGATGTAAATATTGTTATATTTGATAAAACAGGAACGCTAACCAAAGGTGAGCCAAGCGTTACTGATATTGTTCAAGTTAAAGATGAGATTAGCGAAAATTCTATTTTGCAAATCGCCGCGTCAGTGGAAAAAAATTCCGAGCACCCTTTAGCCCAAGCAATTATTAATAAGGCGAAAGAAAAAAAAGCTAATTTTTCAGAAGTAAAAAACTTTCAAGCTATTCCCGGCTATGGCGTTACAGCTGATTTGGAAAATAAAAAAATACTTTTTGGAACAAGAAAACTAATGGCTAACAATCAAATTAATTCAAATATAATAGAAGAAAAAATGATTGTTTTAGAAGATCAAGGCAAAACAGCAATGATTTT
>JAHINB010000008.1 GCA_018896215.1 Patescibacteria group bacterium | reverse complement strand
CCTCCTGAAGGAGGAAGATTTTGCCTAATGTGCGGCGGCTTCGCCTTGTTAGGCTTATCGCTCGCAAAGCTCGCGACATCGCCTAACTGCGGTATACGCAAAATCCCCTTCGGGGACTTCGCTTATACCGCCGCACATTAGCCAACATCGCTACGCTCGTTGGCTAATGTGTTGCGGATTCGCTGTTGCCTCGTCGCTTCGCGACATCGGCTAACAGCGGGATATACGAAATTTTTTCCAGCTTCGCAGGAAAAGTCTTCGTATCATCCGCAACACATTATATGATGTTGTGCTGATTTTTTCTTTAATATATAATCATTATTAACTAATCAAAAAAAATATGAATGAGCAAAATTTTCCGCAATCAAATGAGTCAATCCAAAGCTCAAAAAATATTTGGATAACTATAGTTGCTGTAATTATTACTGCCTTAGTCGTTGGCGGCGGTGTTTACGTATGGCAAAGATCAACTATAAAAAACACGGAGCAAGGCTTACAGCAACAAATTGACACATTAGAAAACCAGATGAAGTTGCTCCAACAATCAAAAAGTCAGGATAATGACACAACCTCTCCGTTAACTGAGATTGATACTGACAAAACTGAAACTTCCTCAAGTCTGACTTCAATTGATCAAACATGGGATTTATATACCAACCACAAATATGGCTTTTCAATCAAAGTACCTAAAAAGATGTTTCATGGTTATGGATCAATGTGTGAATGGAAGACTGACTCCTATCGTCCTAAAGGCGGTATTGTCCCAGTGAAAATTTTTGAAGATGAAAATGTCTATATCTCTAGCGAATATTTTTATGAGCTTACTGGGGAAACAGTAAAAAATAGTATTCATTATTATTCTGGATGTGATAAAGTTATCAATTCACTTTCATATCTTAAAGACGACAAATATTTTCAGCAACAAAGTTGGGAATTTGTCATTAGAGACATTAGTAATGATATCGAGTTGGAAAATTTTATCAAAGAACATTACGGCAGTGGATGTAAATTAGGTAGTCAAAATCCTTCTAACCAATCCGACGTTTTTGATATATCAATTCAGGGAGACGGAAAGGATTTGGAGGAAACTAAATGTCCGTTAAACTATATGACGGTTTTAAAATATTATCCGGAGAAAAATATAGCAGTTTCATGGCATCTAGGACAGGCAACCACTTTTGTTGCGGACGAAAGCTATCAAAATGTTTACGACCAAAAAATGGTTGAGAGTTTTAAATTTGAATAAAAAAATCAGCACAACATCATATAACACTGAGTATCTGGTTCCGCTACGCTACACCCAAATTGCTATCGCAACTTCAGATACTCAGAAACGTTAGCAGAAATAATACAACAAAGAATATTATGGGCACCATCACAAAAGAAACCATAGAACTTACTAAAGAGCTCGGTAAAGTTTTAGAGAGACTTAATATAGGTAGAAGCTTCAGGATATTTGGCGGACTTGGTTTATTAATATCTTTATCAGGCGGCAACGACCTCGCTCTAAAAGTTGCCATTCTTACCTTTACTTTTGGTGCGTTATCTAAAGTTCTGGAGATGCTTAACGATCTCTGGCCCAAGAATACTATTTTGCAATCTATTATTTGGTTTCTTTTTGTGGTCGCGTACTCATTGTTAGTAAACAATCTTATTGAGGTATTCTAATTGTTGTATTATTCCTCGCTTCGCTTGGTCACATTGTACTCTCACTTCGTTTGGGTCACCTAACACAGCATACACGGCTCACCGCATTGCATTTGTTCGCTCAAAATAGCTGGGATATACTCTTTTTCCACCCCCGAAGTGGAAGATTACAATATGTAACCTATTTTTTTCTCAATAACCTCTTTGTAATTTGCAATAAATTGATCCAGGAAGGCTGGGGATTCTACAAGGGGAAATAAGTCCTCATAAACAAATTTGGAGTCCAACAACTTTAATTTTTTTCTAATCAAGCCGGACAGCTCGTCATTATTGTCAATCTTTAATAACTCTTTAATTCTCTCCCTATCAGGTCTTATTTTAAACTGATTGGACGCCGAAAGGTTAATTAGCCAAAATAGGTCATAAATGTCCCGACCTTTGAAGGGATACTTCTGCAGGCTTCCCCTAAAAAAAGAGCGTTCCAAAAAGGCAAAGATTTTATTGGCGAACAATGTTGGTAAATCGTAAGACTTGACAAAAAACGAAAAGCTTCCCGCGGTAATTAAATTTACCTCGGTTTGGTACTTTTTTCCTTGGATTTTGGAGAAGTCGCAACGCAAAAATATTACGGTCGATGCTATCTTTTCTTTGCGATTGTCAAATAGAGTTTCCCAAGGGAATTTAACTAACACTGTGTTTTCTTTGTTGGAGATACTAGTTGTTACCCCCTTTAACTTTAAAGAGGTTACAAAATACTTTCTAATGTCACTAGAAAATTTTTGGATTGAAAAATTACTCGTAAAATCAAAATCCAAATCCTCGGATAGCCTATTTAAACCATACACTTTCCTCAAACAAGTGCCTCCCGTAAAGATTAAATCTCTGTAGTTGCTATTGTAGATAAAATTTAGAGTGTAGTTTTGGAGGATTTCTTTAACTAAATTTCTAAGATAGAAGTTGTTAGAGCTTTGAGTTATCGCGATGGTTTTCTCAATGTCGCTTTTGATGTTCATCTAGATTAGTTTAAAGGTAATTAATTTCTTCTGCAATCGCTTCATTTTTAGGGAGTTGGATTTTTTAACATACTCTCTAAATTCTTGCTTATCTTTTATTTTTAAGACGCCCCAATTAATTCTGGAATCATACTTAAGGTATTGTTCCAGATTTAAGCCCGTCAAACCCTTTTTTAGGAGTAAAAAGTCAAACAAACATTTGGCTTTTGTGGCAAAACTAATGGATCCTGTCTTGTAGGGAATGTCTCTAAATCCAAAAAATAGCTCGTTTTTAATCTTTCTGTAGGAAAAAACGCCAAGACTGTTGTCAAATTTTTTTGTTTTGTTTGGTGAAACAGAAGTTATGCTGTACACACTTTCTGGAATTAAGCCGTAAAGGCTCAAAGCGTACTCTAAAGAGATATACGAGGGTTGATAGAGGGCATTGGACAGATACTCCAAGTATTTTTGCCGATCCGGTTCTTGTTTTAGGTAGTTGGTGGAGACATAAAGACCGTTTTTTAACTTAAATATCACATTAGATTTTATTAAAGATTTAATCCGATCGTCTACAGTTCGTCTATTATTTCCCAGAAACAATTCTAGGTTTTTACGCGTTAAATAGGGGACAGAATCTAGTTTTTGTTTTGTATTGGATATTTCCACTTGCACGCCATTTTACGTGCATTTGGAATTTGTGTCAAGATTTTGTTTGGCAATTAACTTTTGCCCCCTTCCTGTGGAGTTCGTCCAAGAGCCTTGGTGGAAGAAGTATCTTCACCCAGGCTCTTTTTTGTCCCTTGACATCAATTTGTACAATTGTACAATATACTCATGAATACCACGACAGTTGTAACGACAAAAACAAAAGTTAGAAATTCCTTTTCTTCCTACTATCAAAAGGCAAGAGATGGCTCTTTTGTCTATGTTTCCGATAGGGGAAAAGTGGGTGTTGCTATAGTTCCAATATCGTTACTTCCTCAAACAAAAAGATCTATTTCAATTTGCGAATCTCCAGCCTACGGAATGTTTAGAGATATCAAAAACCCAGTTTCTTTTGTAAGGAAATTAAGAGGAGAAAGGGCAAAAAGACAATATGGGAGAAGATCTTCTAGTTGATACAAATGTAATTATAGATGCGCTTCGTGGTCAAAATTCCGCAATTAAATTGTTGGACAGTCTCGGTGTTATAAATGTATCTGCTGTAACAGCTGGCGAACTATTGCAGGGGTGTATCTCAAAGAAAGATCAAGAAAAAATCCAAAAGCTTCTTGATGGTTTTAATATAATTCAAATAACAGAAGAAGTAAGCGTACATTCTCTTTTTCTCCTAGAAAAATATTGCCTTTCTTTAAAAATTGGTCTTGCCGATGCCCAAATTGCCTCAACCTGTTCAATATTTGGATATAAGTTGGTAACTAGAGACACTAAACACTTTTCCAAAATTGAGGAAATCGGACTTTTTAAGGGATAGTATCTAAAGAAACTCTTCCACTTTGAAGGTGGGAGATTATGAACTTTCTATTAAAGGAACAAAGACAAAACCGGGAAATTCTTGGGAGATAATTTCTCCTCGAAGATTTTTTGTTAGGCGGAAAATTGAGGTTTTTACCGGTATTACCATCACGCCCCCGGGTTTTAGCTGATTTAAAAGCTCTTTGGGGAGTGTATTGGCGGAGGCGGAGACCAGAATCCTGTCAAAAGGCGCTTTTGGTGGTAAGCCGAGACGCTTTTTTGCCCGAGAAATTTGGGCGTTTCTGTCGCCGTACTTCTTGAGATTAGCTCTTCCGAATTCCACAAGTTGGGGGACAATTTCAAGACCGTAGACTTTGCCTTTTGGACCCACGATTTTGGTCAGTAGTTGAGTAGTCCAGCCCGACCCGGACCCCACATCTAAAATCTTGTCTCCTTTTTTAAGCGATAGAAGTTCCAACATCAAAGCGACTGTGGTTGGTTGAGAAATCGTTTGTCCCAATCCGAGGGAGAGGGGATAATCCTCGTAAGCTCTAGTTTTATCTTCCGGTTTGACGAAATCCGCGCGGTCAACGACTTTAAAGGCACGAATAATCTCTGGGCTTTTAAGCGCGCCAGAATTTAGAAGGTATTTTAGAAGTTCCTCTTTTGTCATTAATTTAGGTAAAGCAGTTTAAAGAAATTATACAAGATATGAGCAAAAGACCAAAATTTATTTGTTGTCATAATAAAATAACATATTTTAGATTAAATGCTTTAGATACAGCAAATTATCGGGTACTACCCAAAGTCGGGTAGTACCCGCTTGCAGTAAGTGTTTTTGAGGATTGACATTTATATTGCTGGATTCCAATAATCTTGTTATAGATTCTCGCTCGCGAACTCGCGATAATATGTAACGCCTCCCGCCTTTGGCGGGGAAATTAATAGGAATATTTTCTCAAATCTTGTTATGAAGTATTTGGGGTGTAACTTAACCGCTTTTTGGAGAGTTGCTCCCATTCGTCCAACAAATTCTGCTCCTTAAAATCAAAGTTTAGTTTATAAAATGTTAGCTTTCCCACCTCTTTTTTTTGGACAACAGCTAAATCGGTGGCTTTTTTAAGGTAATTCACAAAAGTCTGTTTAGAAACTTTAGTCTTTGCTTTATTGTAAAGCCATTTAAACTGGGTTTCTTTTCTCTTTGTTAGTGGTAATAAGACGGCAACCTCAATTTTTGATAAGTCTTGTGACTTTAACCACTCTTGTTTTCTTGCAATTAACCCTGCTTTTACGACTGTTGCTATAGAATAAAAAAGTGCTTCCAAGATGAAACCAGTAAAATAGTTTAAATTTTTTCGTTCCAGCGAGTGTAAGAGAAATTTGTAGTACCGTGGTTTTTCGCTGTGGTAATAATAAGATGTTCCATAAAGGTTTTTGGCATTTAGCCCGATATCTCGGAGCAAAAAATGCTCTAAAATCCTGCAAACTCTTTTATTGCCATTATTAAACGGATGGAGAGCATATAACGCTGTGTGGAAAACGGCTATGCCAATTGGAGTAGGGTTGCTCCTTAGATATTTTGTAAGTTCTAAAATACCATCTCCAATAATTTGATAAGGGGCGGGGATGTAGTTTCCAACTCTGATGTTATCGTTTTTGCGCAATTTTCCCGGTACATATTGAGTAAAATTTGGTATCGCTTTTTCAAAGTTATCCAGATTGGCGCAAAGTAGGGCGTGGATTTTACAGATATTCTCAACCGAAAGGTTTTTGATCAATGCGGGGTTTTGAGAAAGTAGTCTAAAGGTTCTGGCAATATTTAAAAATTCTTTTTTATCATAATCTTTTTGGGTAGGGTTTTTTGTAGTCTTAAGATCCTTACCATCAAGGGCTATCGTGAACAAATTTTGAGCCTCTTGGACAGTTAATGAGGAGTTTTCGGCTTTAGAAATGGCATACGATGCTAAAAATTGGTTTTTGGCGATAAGGTGTTTTTCCAAATCAAGGTTTATAAATCGTTGCTCGTATTCAAAAAGCTTTTTGTCAAACGCAATTATTTCCGAATTGCTAAACGGAAGCTCGGATTGGTAAAAAGATAAATTGTTCAAAAACCCTGTTTTGAAAGGGTACGTAGGTGCATTGTTAATCATAATATCAGTCTAACATTAGTCTAACAATTAGTCTAGTTTGAAAATGGGTAATTTCTACTTCCGAAGTGGAAGAATTAAATTGGCACTTGACCCCCGAGTTTTAGGGGTTATAATAGACATATATGTCTAGAAATACTCCTGGTAATAATCTTGCGAAACTTCTAAAGTCAACTAGTAACACTTTTTCTCTAAAGGATTTAGGTGTTTTGTGGGATATCTCCAACGACAAAACCTTGGCGACAATTGTCTACAGATATGCTAAGAAGGGGTACCTTTATAGATTAAGAAAGGGAATTTATTCCAAGTTTCCTTTCATTAACCTAGATTACAAAGAGGCTGGTTGTGCTATTTTTGGTAGCGGTGCATACTTGTCAACGGAGTCGGTTTTAGTAACCTACGGTGTTATTACACAAAGCATCCAAGATCACACTTTTGTTGGCGGGTTGTCTCAAAGTGTTAAGATTGGAGAGGAAAGTTTTTTGTGTCGCAAAATGACCTCGCGATATTTATTCAATAGGACAGGGGTTATAGATGGTACAAATTATTCGCAAGCTTCATTAGAAAGGGCGGTTGCTGATATGTTGTATTATAGTCCTAAGTATTATTTTGATACCGAGAAGCCAATAAATTGGGATAAAGTCAAAGAAATTAAAAGTTTAGTAGGCTATTAACCATGTTTACTCCGAATAAAAGAGATATCCAGCACAAGGTTGTGATGTTCAACCTACTTAATTTAATTTTAAAGGATTCCTTTCTAGCACAACATTTAATGTTTAAAGGTGGTACTTATGCCTCGTTGCGGGGGTTTCTGGACAGATTTTCGGTTGATTTGGACTTTGATTTGCCATTCAAAGAAGAGAAAGAGCAAATCAGGGAGCGTCTGTACAAGATTTTTAAAAAGCTCGACTTGCAAATTAAGGATGAGAGCAAAAATTATTTGCAATTTTTTCTTAAATATGATCAGCTGTCTTTTCAAAGAAACACTTTAAAGCTCGAAATTAACGATGCGCCGAGTAAGTTTAACGAATACGAAAAAGCCAAGCTTCTGGAAATAAGCTCCTATTGTAATGGGCACACCCCGGATACGATGGTGGCAAACAAGTTGCTTGCCGCCAAAGGGCGCTATGATAAAAATGGGAAAATATCCGGCAGGGATTTCTATGACATTAACTATTTTTTAAAACAAGGACTAAAAGTTAACAAAAGAGTAGTGGAGGATATTTCGGGTCTCAAATACAAAGAGTATATTGCGGAGCTTATCGATCTTATTCAAAATAAACTTACAATACGCCTTTTAAACGAAGACTTGAATCCCTTATTGCCCAAAGACGCTTTAAACAAAAAATTGCCCCTAATCAAAGACGAATTAATCTTTGTTCTAAAGCAGGAGTAGGTCTGTTTGTTTTAATTCTTCCACTTCGGAGGTGGAAGAATTGCAATTTCTTATCTCCTATAGTAAAATACCCCCCACGGGCGCAAAAAATCTAGAGAAATCTGGAGGAAAGGAGCAAAGATGGACGCTAAAGTTAAAGCGTGCTATGACGCTATCGTAGCCTCAGTGGCTGGAGGTTCTCCAGCCATTTTTTGGATTCGGGCGGAGGCTGTGGTGCGTGGGCATGTAAGATGGCATTTCTTCACATGCCGGGGACTAAAGCCAACACGCAAGGCCTTTTGCCTTCGGAAAAAGGAATTCATCGGAAGATTCATCCCCCGACTTTAGGTCGTGGGGTCTTCTCTAAATCTTGTTATAAACAAACTAATTTTAGATTAAATGCTTTAGATACAGCAAATTATCGGGTACTACCCGAAGTCGGGTAGTACCCGCTTGCAGTAAGTGTTTTTGAGGGTGGTTGACAACTCTACTTCCCTAACAAAGGCGAAAAAATTAGAAATTCGGTTAGTTGGCTTGTTCCCAACGCACCTGTAAGAATTTTAGTATTAGATGATGGTAGGGTAATGCTAGACCGCCATTTAGATACAACAGGAAAATGGCAATTGGTCGAGAACGCCTTTAAAATTACCCATTCCAAAAAATTTAAATTACCTTTAAGTAAAATAATCGAGAAGGGTAGATTGACTCACTAACAAAAAATGAAAGGTGTAGAGGTAACTGCAATTTAGAGAAACTTTGCTAAACCCGCAGGCTTGCTTTTGCCTAAGTCCACAATTTAAATTGTGCATTTGGACAAGAGCGCTATTAAAATCTCCAAATAAAAGTGTTGACTTCGGATAGCATCCATCCTATTCTTTCGATACATATACCCTTCGTTCACGACCTAAAGTTGGAGCTACGGGTATACCTGCCGATGAAAAAAAAGAAGAAAAAAGTATCTCTTTCAGATTTGATTTTATTCCTTAAGGGAAAACTGTCTTCTCCCAATGGGTTTTTCTTCTTTCTCTCTTTTCTTTCTCTCATCTCTTTAAATTTTTTCATTACAGAACTTTCCAGTTTATCTAAAAACAATTCTCCTCAAAACCTTTATATCGCAGAAGTCGGAGCTACTCCTTTAATCTCAAATGGTGATTTTGAAGGAAGCACCAAACAAATTACCATTCCGCTTCCAGCGGGTGGATCCTGTCCTGTTAGTTCTGAAGTTCTTGGTATCTCCACCGAATCACAGCTGGCAGCAAACCCCCCAAGGCTTTTGGATATCTTTAAGCGCGGGTCAGTTGCTCCTTCTCGACCTCCCCCCGATGATACAGGTAAAGATCAAGAAGACACTAAACCAGTAACCCCAGTAACCAAACCAGCTACACCAGCTCCAGTATCCTGTAATCTCGGTACCATAGGAAATAGTTGGACTAGAGTAGGAAATACAACAAAGTATCAACACTTTGAAGTCTCCTCAACTAAAATTAAATCAGGAGCTAAATCTCAAAAGATACTAGCCGAAGCATCGGGTATCGGTATTCAACAAACCATTACGCTGGACCCTACCAAGCAGTACACCATCTCAACTTGGGTATTTGTCGAAAAAGGTCAAGCTGAACTTAAAGTTACCGATTCCAGCAACAAATCTCAATCGATTAAATCTACCAAAACGGGGGAGTGGCAGGAGCTTAAAACACGAGTGGATTTTGTTTCCTCAATTGACATCAAAATCTCATCTTCAACCAGCAACACCTCATTGTTTACCGATGCCATCACTGTAGAAAGTACCTTGTTTTTGGGGGATGGTTTTGATCCCACAGCAGGACCTGGTTTAGATAATGACTGTCCTTCTTGTCCCACAAGCTATGCTCAAGGAGGAGAGGCCGGCGCGGCTTATGTTCCGTATCCCAGCAACTCCAAGACAAAATTCAGACCGGTAATCTTTTTGGCCAAGGAGTTTCATTCCTACGATTCTATTTTTAGCTCGAGCGTAGGGGCAAGAATGATGGATTCGTTAAGTTGGTACAGGAATCAGGTAAGTGGCTTCTCTTTTAAATATGAGACTCCGGTTGTTGTGAAGGACTCTTTTAGCATTAGCTCTTGCAAAGGGGACGAAGACTGTCTTTTACTGTTGAAAATTAAAGCAGTTGAAAACATAGACAGATCGGATCCTTTAGCGAGCTATGTTCTTTTTGTTCCGGGGGTTTCTACCGAGGCCTATTCTGTTGGGTCTGGGGGAGGCAGCAGAGCGGGCGATATTCTTATTAGCGGGGCATATGTTCCGGGTTCAGAATCCCAGGAACTGGCTAGCCAGTTAAACGGACACACCGCAAGTGATCAAGCTTTTGCCATCTCCCACGAAATGGGGCATACCATGGGGCTTTTACACTCCCACAGACCGTCTGTGATGTCATATTATGAAGAAGGAACGGCTGCTATTTTATTTGATGACAGCTACCCCGAGAAATATGTTGTTTGTATGTCTAGTATGAATACCGGCAACAAAAGCGGTTGTCCCAATTATGTTCACACGGTATTTAAGAGGATGAAGAGAGTAGATATAGTTGGCAAAACAACTTGCAAAAATGCAAGTTTAATCCCAAGCAGTGGTATCGCTACGACTATTTCTATATATGAGTCGGGGGATTATAAAACTTGGACTCTTTATTCTAGCGACAGCGTAACCTTAAGTGAAACCGGAACAGCAGATTCCAAAATCTTTAGTATAAGCCATGAGTTTGATGTCAGTGGTTGGCGCTACAGGTTTTACATTGCTCCCGACAACCCGGGGACCGTTCCCGATGATACGGGTTGGAATACTTATACCTTTGTCGATAAAGGCGTGAGCGTGGATATCTGTAGGGAGTATGGGCTTGGTTGTTGGGACGCTTACTCCGGATTAGTCTCATTTGCTATTTTGCCAGATTCTCTTTGTATCTCTCCGCCTTCCGAACAAATTGTGGGTTTAGATTTTGGGGGAGTATTAAAAGAGTTTGACGGCTCTTTTGAACCCGAGGCAGATATTCTTATTAGAATTGTCCCCTCAACTGGTGGTGGTATGGAATTTCCCGCCCTTACGGGGGTTAATGGTGATTGGAGGACAAGGATCGCATTAAGCATTCCGGAGCCTGTGGAGACAAATTTGTTTGAGCACTATTTCCCAATTTCGCTTTTCTTCAGAAGAAAAGGAGAGTCGGCGGGGGTTTCTTTCCAGCTCGATAAGGTTAGCTTGGCTCATATAAGTGGCTCCGATTACAATCTTTTGGTAAAGAACAACGCCTTAGGTTGCAACCCTTCTTGTAACAGTAAGTCATTAAATTATACCCTTCCATCCCCCGTTCCTTCAGGTAATGCTTCTCTTTCTGGGATGCTGTCTGTTTCCGGTGTTCCGGTTTCTTCCGGAGGCAGTGTTCTTTTTGGGGAAAAATCAACGGGAAGCTATGTAGAGACCGCAGTCGGTCCTTCGGGAATATTTCATTTTGACTATCCTTTATCTTCGACTGATTACGCTAAGACTTACAGAATTATTTTTGCCAAGAGAGAAAATGGATTGGAACAGGTATACGAAACCGACTTTAGGTTTATTAACACCTCCGACCGCTCTCGCGATTGTAAACTGCTTTACAACGGTTCTAATGTTATCAAGGCGAGGTCCAATCTTAGTTTTGATTTTGATAACGGATTAGTGGGGGAAGCAAGTGTTCCCCTAACATTTTCTGCTGATTCGTACAGAGTGGTTCAAAATGGGAGCGCTACTTTCAGATGGGGCGCTTCCGAAGCTTTACATGTTCTTCAAGGATGTTCTGCAAGCGGGGGTTGGGAAGGGGCAAAACCTGCCGCTGGCTCGGAGCGGAAGGCTATCACGGATTCCAAAAACTACGCTCTTTCTTGTACCAACGGAACGGAGGGCGCTACCAGATCCTTTAGAATTGAGGTTGCTGGAAGTGCGACCCCAACCCTCTCTCTAACTTCCGATAAGACCAATCTTGTGGTAGGAGAGTCTACCACTATCCGTTGGAGCTCCGCCAACGCTACCTCCTGCCGTTCGTATGGAGACTATTGGAGAAATGAAGAAAGGGGAACCAGCGGGTCTACCAATACTGGAGCTTTTGCTTTGGCGGGTTCTTACGCTTATGATATGGTTTGTACCGCTTCCGATGGAGTAACCAGCGTCTCCAAGTATGTGCGGATTGAAGTTAGCGCTCCTGTAATTCCTCAAGCTACCATCTCTGGTCTTGTTGGTTGTCAATATTCGGGAAGTCCTACGGATATTGGAGAAGTCTATGCCATAGATAATACGGGAGTAGAAATAGCTCATGGAGCCATCGGATCCGATGGCAGGTATTCTCTCAACTACGCTTTTAAGACCAAAGCTCAAGATCCCAATGTCAACTATGCCATTAGACCCGGAAAGACTACCGAAGCTCAAGGAGTCTGCATCTCTTCCAATACAGTCGAGTATGGTCAGTTTGAAGATCGAGATCACAATGGAACAATCGATACCCTCTGTTCCCGATACCGCGATGGTGATAATCCCGGATGCGAACCTACCAATGATGATAATGGAATTGAGTTTGGATTCCTCAACTGCTCCCTCTCCCGGGGTCAAAGCTGCAATCCCGCATCGGATACTACGGCTAAAATCTGCAATACCAACGAGGGATACAACTGGCCCAAGCTAGAAGTTCCTCCCACGGCAACCAAAGTCACTGGGAGCGACAGCAAAGACTATCTCAAGCTCTGTATCTTTGGAGAAGCCGGTTCAGGCAAAGGATTCTTGATTTACGGTCCCGATAAGGATGTTCAATTTAACGAGACTTCAGGAAACACCGGCAAGCCAGCCAACTTTGATTTTCAGACCGATAAGAATGACGGGGGAGGTTTGATGGCTTGGACTTGCACTAAAACTGGAGAAGCGGGCACAAGAACCGTGGCAAGCGCAACCGCTCCCAACGCTATTTTATTATCAACTTTGTCTTCGGGATCCAATACCTTCGCAATCTTTCCCGATATCAAGACAGGCAAGACCCCTTGGCAGAAGAAGGATTGTCAGACCAAAGTTAACTATACTAATCTCTTACCGAATCTCTCAATGTTTTCAATCAGAGTTTCTCCTTCCAGTAGCATAGAAGTTGGAACTTCTCATAGTGTTATGGCTACGATTCAAAATGATAGCTCTTTGGGTATCTCCCAGACCTTTGATGTGGCGGTCTATTTAGACAAGATGGAGCAGGGGAGTATCAAGGGATATCAAACAGTTTCCAGCCTCAAAGCTGGAGGATTCTCCGAGGTAGAATTTGCTAATCTTACTCTTAGTGGAGCTTCCTCTTTGGGCAATCACACATACTTCGTCTGCGCTGATTGGAATAACTTAATCACTGAATCAGACGAAAAGGATAACTGCATGTCGACCAATCTTACAATCACTGCCTGTACTGATACCTCTGCTCCAGTAGTTGCTTCTGCTACACCCCCAGCCGGAGGAGCAACACTATGTACTAATGACACCACCCCCTCTTGGTCGTGGATCGTTTCTAATCAAGGATGTTACACCTTATCCAGAACCGAATTAGATACCAGTTGGGATAGTAACAACGCAGTCTTTAACTCTCCAATTTCTTCCTTTACTCAATCCAGCCTCTATCCACTTAAACCTGATGGTAACTACTCGATTAAGGTTAGGATGCAGGAGGCATCTTCCACTAACCCAGCTTTAACCTCTTGGGGTCCTTGGTCAGGGAGTATGGTTTATTCAATCGATACCTCAACTCCCGCTGTAGCCTCGGTAACCTCATCCAGTCTTACTTGTTCTAGCGCCGGAGGGGCTAACGGTTCCTTGGTTCTTAAATGGACAGTTGCTGACACGGGATGCGGTTCCTCCCAAATCTTAAATTGGATTGCGGTGGATAGTACGGCTGGAGCGGCATACTATACCGACTGGAGCTCTTCCAAGTCGTTTAGCGAAACTGTAGAGAATCTCTCTCCCGGAGCTCACTATGTGACGATTAAACCCATGGATAAAGCCAACAACATCTCACCCAGCGCCTACAAGAGATACGACTTTAATATCCCGACCTGCAGCGCTCCTGAAAGGGTAGTCAACTCTATCCTTAGAGGGGTAGCAAAAATATTTAAGGTGAGGTAAGGGTGTATGCCTCTTGACTGGTTATTGTTAATGTGTTAATTTTCCCTTCGCGGATGTATAAAACACCTTACAAGAGATTCACTACAATAGTGCCCATATAACGGGTGGTTCTTTTGCTAGGTATGTTTGCGCAACCGCCAAAGGGCGGTTCGTTGTTTCTAACCTCGCCCGCCTTTGCCGAGGCTACGGCGGGCATAAACAGCTGTAACTCGCTTTACTCGTAACAGCTATTAATGGGCCTGTAGTTCAGCCGGTAGAACGCTTCGTTTGCAACGAAGAGGTAGGCGGTTCGAGTCCGCCCGGGTCCACCACGTAATATCTTAGCGATGCACCGACGCAAGGTCGGTGCGAGATTAGAAATTACGTGGAACGTTTGAGCCGAAGGCTCATTACGTTCCCACACTAAGATTTAATCCTATATCGCTAAGCTAAACGTGGCACAGCCACATTGAGCACCTTAACAAATGAATGACAACCTTTTAAAGAATAGCTAGTTTCTTAAAAGGTGGATAGAAAATACAAATGCATACGCGTGGATGCCTTGGAACTTGAAGCCGAAGAAGGACGTACCAGACTGCGATAAGCCTCGACAAGCTGTCAAGAAGCGTTATAGTCGGGGATTTCCTAATGGGGAAACCCTTGCAAGTAAAACTTGCAAACTGTGTATTAAAAATGGCGCAAGCTATATAGGTATACAGAGGGAACTCGGGGAACTGAAACATCTTAGTACCCGGAGGAAAAGAAAACAAATCCCGACCTTGTGTCGGGAACATTCCCCAAGTAGTGGCGAACGAAAAGGGAAAAGCCTAAACCCCGACCTAAAGTCGGGGGGTTGCGGGGCAAATAATGTGGCATTTTGTTTTGCTAGAAGAACTTGCCTGGAAAGGCGGGCCGTAGAAGGTAATAGCCCTGTATTTAAAAGCAAAGCAAAGCCTATTTTGTACCCAAGTACCGCGAGACACGAGAAATCTTGTGGGAATCCGGCAGGACCATCTGCCAAGGCTAAATACTTCAAGTTACCGATAGTGAACAAGTACCGTGAGGGAAAGGTGAAAAGCACCCCGGTAAGGGGAGTGAAATAGTTTCTGAAACCGTATGCAGACAAACTGATAAAGTCCCGACTTCAGGTCGGGATAATATCGTGCCTATTGAAGAATGAGCCCGCGAGTTTACAATGGTTTGCGTTTAGGTTAAGCTCGTCAAACGAGCGGAGCCGAAGGGAAACCAAGTCTTAAAAGGGCGTATTTCCGACCTAAAGTCGGAATGTAGTAAACATTGTAAGACCCGAAGCCAAGTGAGCTAACCATGAGCAGGGTGAGCCCGTTGTAAAAAACGGAGGAGGCCCGAACCGGTGTCTGATGCAAAAGGCTCGGATGACTTGTGGTTAGGGCTAATACGGTAATCGAACTTGGCGATAGCTGGCTCTCCCCGAAATATATTTAGGTATAGCCTCTTTTAATGTTGCGCAGGGGTAGAGATACTGGAAGGGATGCAGGCTCGCAAGAGTACTGTACCCTACCAAACTCCGAATACTGTGCAATTTATAAAGGGAGTCAGTCCTAGGGAGCTAAGTTCCTAGGTCAAAAGGGAAACAACCCAGACCGTCAGATAAGGTCCCTAATTAAAGTTTAAGTGTGAAAGGAAGTAAGTCTGTTAAGACATCCAGGAGGTTGGCTCAGAAGCAGCCATCCTTTAAAGAGTGCGTAACAGCTCACTGGCTTATTCCCCGACCTAAAGTCGGGCGGCAGACTTGCGCCTAAAATTTAACGGGGCTAAAACTTTAACCGAATCTGCGGATCCCGACCTAAAGTCGAGGATGGTAGGGGAGCATTCCAACGGCTGTGAAGTCCTGTCGTGAGATGGGGTGGAGCTTTTGGAAGTGAGAATGCGGGCATGAGTAGCGTAATATCCGATGAAAAATCGGGTCGCCGAAAGTCCAAGGTTTCCTGCGCCACGTTTTTCGACGCAGGGTTAGTCGATCCTAAGGCGAGGCCTAAAGGCGTAGTCGATGGATAAACGGTTAATATTCCGTTACTACCAAAAAGTTGCGATGGGGGGACGGGGTTTGATAACAAAAGTGTCAGTATGGTTTGGCATCTAAGCAGCAAGCTAGAGAGTGTAGGTAAATCCGCACTTTCGTCCCGACCTAAAGTCGGGATACGCAAGCTGTGGGGAAGTCCGCATGGACAATTTTTGCGATTTAAGCCTCCAAGAAAAACCTCTAAGTTTACACTTTTTGGTATTCGTACCTAAAACCGACACAGGTGGACAGGTAGAGTATACCAAGGCGAACGGGAGAACGGCGGCCGAGGAACTCGGCAAATTAACTCCGTAACTTAGGGAAAAGGAGTCCCTCCTTGTGCGAAGCACAAGGAAATCCTGGAAAATTTCTAATCTCTAAATCCTAAATCCTAAACGAGCACAAATGTTCAAAACACAAATTTCAAAAAAGAATTTGGAGAATTTGAATTTTGATATTGTTTAGATATTAGAATTTAGAATTTAGTATTTAATCTATAGGATTTTCTTTTGCTTCGTATGAGGGGGGGGCACATAAATGGCTCGAGCGACTGTTTAACAAAAACACAGGTCTCCGCTTAACCCGCAAGGGGATGTATGGGGACTGACGCCTGCCCGGTGCCAGTAGGTCAAACTCTAAGGTTCACGCTTTGGAGCTAAGCCCTGGTGAACGGCAGCAGTAACTATATTCGCGCAAGCTACCGCGAAGCGAGAATATATGTGGTGAGGTTTCCGCCGAACCCATATAACTGTTCTTGCTTTGTCGAAGCAGTATGTAGTTACTATAATAAATTTGGCTGTATGCTGGAAACTCTTGCAAAGTTTAGAGTACCGAAAATTAAGGTGAAAATCTCTAAAATAAAGACAATCAGCAGGCAACCCTTCTATTAAAGAAGGTGAGTCCTCAGAGACTATACGCCAAATCCCGATCTAATCGGGAATGATATAGTCCGGTCTCCAGCGAGAGTTGGAGTTAACACACACGAACTGTTCTAAGGTAGAATAAGCGCCGCCTTAGTAAAATTCGGCTAAATGCTGGAAACACCGTTGTATCCACAAGTACCCCGACCAAAAGTCGAGGGTGAAAATCTTAGTGGTGCGGTCAATCAGCAGGAAAGATCAGCAGAGTATCAAAGGCTGAAATCCTCACTCACTATACGCCGAATCCCGACCTAAAGTCGGGAAAGAGATAGTGGCGTCTGCATAGCGATATGCAGTGATTGCATAATGTGCGATAAGGAAATGCAATCTGGAGTCGACAATCGTCGATAAAGAATATAAGCGAAATTCCTTGTCAGGTAAGTTCTGACCCGCACGAAAGGCGTAACGACTTGAGCACTCTCTTAGCCGCCGGCCCGGCGAAATTGAAGTGGCTGTGAATATGCAGTCTATCTGCAGCTGGACAAAAAGACCCCGTGGAGCTTTACTGCAGCTTAGCATTGAGGCAAGTTTTAGGATGTGTAGGATAGGTGGGAGTCCCGACCTAAAGTCGGACAACAGTGAAATACCACTCTTTCTAATCCTTGTCTCTCTAGCCTGACCCGTTATCCGGGCAGGTAACAGTGCTTGGTGGGCAGTTTGACTGGGGCGGTCCCCTCTTAAAAGGTAACAGAGGGGCCCAAAGGTTTGCTTATCCCGGATGGAAATCGGGATGTAAGTGTAAAGGCAAAAGCAAGCTTAACTGAAAGACATACAAGTCAAACAGATACGAAAGTAGGGCTTAATGATCCTCCGATGGCATATGGATGCGTCGGAGCTTAACGGATAAAAGTTACCCCGGGGATAACAGAGTAGTCACGCCCGAGCGCCCACAGCGACGGCGTGGTTCGCTACATCGATGTTGTCTCGTCGCATCCTGGGGCTGTATAAGGTCCCAAGGGTTGGGCTGTTCGCCCATTAAAGCGGCGCGTTAGATGAGTTCAGAGCGTTGTGAGACAGCTCGGTCTCTATCCACTGTGGACGAAGTTGGTTGCGAGGATTTGCCGGTAGTACGAGAGGACCCCGGTGAACGAACCTCTAGTGTACCAGTTGTCACGCCCGTGGCATCGCTGGGTAGCTACGTTCGGATCGGATAAGAGCTGAAAGCATCTAAGCACGAAACCGACCTCAAGATTAACCAACGGCCTCCTGGTAGACTACCAGGTTGATAGGTAACAGGTGTAAGCACAGTAATGTGTTCAGCCGAGTTATACTAATGGCCTCATTTTTCTATCCACCTTTTAGGCAAACTACACCCTTCGCTCACGACCTAAAGTCGGAGCTACGGGTATATATCCGTCTAAGCTATTTTGGCAACCCGTTGGGTTGCAAACTAGCGTAAGATGGATATAGTTGGCTTGCTTTGTTGCTTCGGTGACTTGGCCTGTTGGATCAACCTGTTCCCATTTCGAACACAGTGGTTAAACGACATGGCGGAGAAAATACTTTGGGAGAAGTCCCTTGGGAAAATATCCTTCGCCGGGGCAACAAAGTAAGCCAGCTAGTTTTTAATACCTATCTAAGCTATTTTTCCAACCCCTAGGGGTTGCAAACTAGCGTAAGATAGGTATAGTCTTGAAAGGAATTTAATAAATATGTCACCAAAAAAGTTATCTCGTCTTGTGTCGTCCGCATCTCTTATGGAGGAATTGCTCACTAAACACCCGCTTTCGGTTAAATCGTTTAGAAAAGGTCAAATTATTGAAGGTACTGTGGTGTCAGTATTGCATGATCAGGTTTTAGTTGATGTCGGAGCTAAATCCGAAGGGATAATTCGCGGTACCGAGCTTGCGGATACAGATTTTTCTTACAAAAACCTTAAGGAAGGGGATACCATTTTGGTTTCGGTAGTGCAATCAGAAGACAGGTATGGCTATTTGGTTTTATCTTTAAAGCGGGCCGAAAAAGAGCGCAAATGGAGAGATTTTGAGAGAATGTTTCAGGATGGGTCATATATAGAAGTTCAGGTGTTGGAGTACTCCAAAGGGGGTCTCTTGGTAGATGCGCTGGGGCAACGAGGTTTTATTCCTATTTCGCATTTGGATAAGTCTCACTTTACTGACTTTAGTCGCGCTATGGCAGAGGGAAGTCCCGCCGAGCAAAAGGCCAGTCTTGGGGGACTTAAGGGAGCAAAAATAAAAGTTAAGGTTATTGAAGTCGACCGAAACTTAAATAGGTTGGTTATGTCCGAAAGGGAGGCTCTAGCTTCGGCTGGTTCCTATAATAAAAAGGACTTAACCGACAAGCAACTTACATCGTTTGTAGTAGGGGATGTTTTAGAGGGTGCTGTCTCGGGAATTGTTCCCTTTGGACTTTTTGTAGATATTAAAAAAGGCGATGTTTCGTTGGATGGTCTGGTTCATATCAGTGAAATTTCTTGGGAAAAGGTTTATCACCCCGGAAACATTTACAAAGTTGGAGACAAGGTAAAAGTTAAGGTGATAGAGGTTAATAAACAGGAAAAACGAGTTCAGCTTTCCATAAAAACACTAATTCCTAACCCTTGGGAGGAGCTATCTAGCAAATACCCGGTAGGATCAAAGGTTAAAGGGGTAGTCTCTAAAATTGTCCCCTTTGGGGCTTTTGTTACCATAGAAGTTGGTGATCCTAAACACCCCGCAAAGCTGGATGGTCTAATTCATATCTCCGAGACAACGGGACCTTTAACCGAAGGCGAAGAGATTACTACCATGGTTACAATTTGCGATCCCCAAAACCAAAAATTAGGCTTATCTGTAAGGCAAATCGAAGATGTCAAGATGTATAAGTGAAACTTGTTACGCTTTCGCTGACGCGAAACATTTTAGTATTTTTTCTTAAATCTTGTAATAAATGAAACTTGTTACGCTTTCGCTGACGCGAAACATTTTAGTATTTTTTCTTAAATCTTGTAATAAATGATGTTACCAAATTTATCTGAATCGTTAAGAAAAATTCTTCTCTCGCTTGAGAAAAAGGAAGATTCTCAAGGTTTATTTTCTTCCAACACTGTTTTTTTGGCTCTTTGTGAGAGGGATGGTACGGTTGCCAAAATTGCTTCCACTCTCTTTATTAAAAAAATCAGCGAGAAATCTCTTAATCTCTCCGAGCTGGTCGCAAAATCGTATACTGAAGCCTACAAGGAATCGGCCTCTGTAGTTTACCCTTACCATACTTTTTTAGCCCTGACGCTTTGGTGTTTACCTGCTCGTTATAAAGACGCTTTTTTAGCGCAAAAGGCCATTCAAATGGCGCAAAAAGACTATAAACCTAGTATTTTTGACAGCGACTTTTCTCCATTTACAAACCTAACCTACCTTGCGGCAACCAAAAAATTACCCAAAATAATCTCCCGAGAAAAAGAAATCGATTGTATTTTAAGTTCTTTTTTGCAAAGGGACCGGAAGCCGTTGTTGCTTTTGGGTCCCACAGGGGTTGGAAAAACCTCAATTGCCTATGGCTTGGCGCAAAAAATTAATGACTGGAAGGTTCCCAGACCCTTTTTAGGAGCGCAGGTTTTGTTACTAGACTCCCTTCGGGATTCTTTCGAAAAAGGTCTTTTGGCTTTACTTAATACTTATGGAAAATACGGAGTAAAAACAATTTTGTTTTTTGATGATATTCATACAGCTTCGATTTCTGGAATTGTTGGAGTATCAGCGCTTTCACTAAACCGCGACTTTGGTTTAAAAGAGGATCTGCCGATTAATTTTTTGGGGGCAACCAATGACAATTTAGCTTCTCGTCCTTGGGTACCATCCCTAAGTGATTTTTGGGAGGAATATCCAGTTTTAGAGCTTTCGTCTAGCGTTACTTGCAGAATACTTCGGGAAAAAATAAAAACCGATGCTTATTATAAACGAATTACTGTAGCAAATAATGTATTGTCAAAAATATGTGAGAGCACAAAAGTGAGTACGAAAGTTCCCCAGGTTAATCCCGGAAAGGCGGTGTTTTTGCTCAATGAGGCTATTGCCAAATCTAGGGTAAGATCAGAAAGATTAAGTTCCGCGGAAACTGCCACCAAGAAAAAATTAGACCTGCTAACCCGCAACTTAAACGCGCTTATCGTGGAATCCCAATTTAATAAGTCTATTAAGGTTGCATCTAGTGTTAAAGAAGAAACAAAAAAAATTGAGAACCTTTTTAAAAAAGATTCGGCAAAAATTAATATTTTGTTAAAGGATATTAAAGACATTTTAAGCTTCCAAGACAACAAGATTGCTAAAATTAAAAGGTCGCAAGCTTATAACAACCTACTGGTTCGTTTAGAAAACAAAATAAACGAGCAAATTGTGGGTCAGGAAAGGGCTTCCCACGCCTTATCTCTGGCTGTAAGAAGAGCCGAAACTGCCATTGCCGACCGCGGTTTGCGACCAGCGGGATCCTTTTTATTTTTGGGTCCCACAGGAGTGGGAAAAACCGAAACCGCAAAGGTTTTGGCGCGGGTGTTAAAAGATGCTTATGAGCTTACTACCCCAAATTTTCTTCGTTTGGACATGGCGGATTTTATGGAACGGCACACTGTAGCAAGGCTTACGGGTTCGCCTCCGGGGTATGTGGGATACGACGAGGGTGGGCAGTTAACCGAGTTTGTTTTAGAAAACCCCCAATCAATTATTCTTTTTGACGAAATCGAAAAAGCTCACCCAGATGTTCTGAATATTCTGCTTTCTATTTTGGAGGAAGGAGAGCTAGCTGGGGGTGGGGGAGAAGTGGCGAGTTTTAGGGAGTGCATTGTAATTCTAACATCAAACATTGGTTCGGAATTACTAGCTCATCGGGAAATCGGTTTCGGTCAAAAAGACCCTAATTCGCCGGCTGGCGAACCAAATCTCCCTAATCGCCCTAATTTACCTAATTACGAAAAGCTCTTTCTTGAGGCTACAAAGAAAACATTAAAACCCGAATTTCTAAACCGTCTAGATGAAATAATTGTCTTTAGGCAACTTAATGAGGCAGATTTGCTTAAAATTATTGACCTACAACTTGCGCCAGTTATGGTCAGTTTAAAACAAAAGGGAATCAAGCTGACTTTAACCGATGTTGCCAAGAAGGAAATTTTGGCAAAAGGTAATTTTAAAGAATACGGAGCAAGGGAATTAAGGCGAATCATAGAAAAAGAAATTTTAGATCCGCTAAATATTGCCATTTTTAATGGCCGTTTGGTGCGTGGTGGGATAGCAAGTTTTGGCGCGGATTTTAGGGTACAATATTCTCAATGGTCCAAAGAACGCTAATTGTTTCCTTTCTAACCCTAATCCTGTTTTCTCTTACCACAAAACCAGTATTAGCTTTATCGTTGCAGGACTTTGCTAGTACCCCGACCCAAAAAGAGCAAAGGGAACAAAATCGTCAGGAGTTTTTAAATATCTGTCAAAGGTTATACCAAGACAAAGTAGGCTCGGGGCTAAGTTTAGCCCCGAGCCTGATTCTGGGTTCAATCAATCGGGTACTACCCGCATTCCCTTCTAGTATTCTCGGTTTTTTGGATCCCGTAATTTCTCGCCTTTCTGCAATTAGCAACCTTCTTTCCAAAATAAAAGACACTCTGCAGACGCTTGGAGATTTACTTCACTTATAGAGCTACTTTGATGGAAGGAGACATGGAGGAAGCAAGATAGACGGATCTAATATAGACCCCTTTGATTTTTGCGGGGCGGACTTCTTTAATTTTAACCATTAGCGCCTTAAAGTTTTCTACCAACTGCTTGTCATCAAAATCAACCTTTCCAATTATGGTGTGAACAATAGGTGCCGATTTTTCCACTTTTATCTCCTTTGTTCTAATTTTGTGTTCATTTTTAGTTAAATCCAGACCCAGATTTATGTGGGCTTCCACGGTGTTGTTCTTTTTAGAAAACGAAATTTGCTTTACAAGTTGTACAGCTTCCTCGATGGAATACTGCCTGTTGGGGTCCACGAGCTTTTTAGCTTGGGTGTAGAGCTTACCCCTGGTTTTAGACTTAGTTGGGCTTTTACCCTTCGACAGGCTCAGGGCAGGGGGGTTAGAGATAACAACAGAGCCAGAAACCGGAGTTTCTGGTTCTAATTCGCTGGTAATTATAATGTTACGCTTTTTCCCCATGATTAAACAATGTCAATTCCCATACTGCGGGCAGTGCCGGCAATAATTTTGCTGGCGGAGTCTAGATCCCGAGCATTTAAATCCGGCATTTTTTTGGTGGCAATTTCTTCTACTTGCGCTTGGGTGATTTTGCCAACCTTGGTTTTGTTAGGAATGCTACTGCCTTTGGCTATCCCCGCGGCTTTTCTTAGCAAGTCTGATGCCGGAGGAGTTTTGGTAATAAATGAAAATGTGCGGTCTTCGAAAACAGTAATAACAACAGGAACAACAGCGTCCCCCATGTTTTTGGTTTTTTCGTTGTATTCTTTGCAAAACTCCATAATAGGAAGTCCGTGTTGCCCCAGCGCCGGTCCAATGGGAGGAGCGGGATTGGCCTTGCCAGCCTGAATATTTAGTTTGATGTAAGTTTTAATTTTTTTTGCCACTTTGGGTCAAATTCAACTCGATTAGGGATAATCCCAAATTTGGGATTATCCCTATTTTAGATTCTAAAGAGAAGAGATTTGGAGGAAATCCAATTCTACTGGAGTTTCTCTTCCAAATACCGAAACTAATACTTTGACTTTACCTTGATCTTCGTTAACATCAATAATTTTTCCAATGCAATCAAGAAACACCCCATCGGTAATCTTTACCGCGTCGTCCACCTTAAAACGTGATTCGTATCTCGGCGCCTCTATTTTAGAAAACTTTTGAATTGTCGCCACTTCAGATTCGGCAAGCGGGGTGGGTTTTGATCCCGCGCCCACAAATCCCGTGACTCCTGGAGTGGAACGCACCACATACCAATTGGGGTCGGTCATTTTCATAAAGACAATCACATACCCCGGAAAAAGCCTTTCATCAACTTTGCGTTTTTTGCCCTCCGAAATTACAATTTTTTCTTGAGTTGGGATGAGGATTTTGCTAATTTGCGATCCCAAACCTACGCTTTGTACCCGTTGCAGTAGGGTGTTGGCAACCTTTTCTTCGTGACCCGAATAAGTATGAATTACAAACCACTTGGAGTCGGCATCAGGTTCTTTGGAAAGCTCAATAATATTAACTTTTTTTCCTTCTTCTTTTTCTATTTCGCTAGAAACAAGCTTGCTTATTTTTTTTGTTGCCATCTTTAGCTTAAAACAAGTTTTAAAATCGCGCTTAAGAGAAAATCCAACGCTCCAAGGTAGGTTGCTACAATCGCCGATACTACCACAACAATTACGGTAAGTCTAATGGTTTCTTTTTTTGTGGGCCAGCTAACTTTAGAAACCTCGGATTTAACCTCGGTAATGTATGTGGTAATGGGATTGCGCATGTTTGGTAGTCTAGCAAAAAAGTGGCAAGAAAGCCACCTTTTTGTGTCAAAGATAAAAAGATAATATCACCCCGCTACATCGTGTGGAATCGAGGTTGCTTTCCCGTTAAGATCAAGTGGGTTTTCTAGAAACTTGTGCCATGCAGAAGTTTCATGTCGAAATCCCGTCTTAAAGGTTGTAGAGAAGCAAAAACCTAATTCCATCTCGCGTGTGCGGCAGGGATTGGGTTTGTGACCCATGGCTTAATTATTCTCCGTGAGTTATACTTTGTCAAGTTTTTTGGAAATTAAATAAAATGAATTGGATAATTTTGTCCCTAGCTGGTGTTGCTATTTGGGGTGCCAACAACATCATTGATAAGATTTTTTTGGAGAAATATATCAAGAATTCTAGTAGCGCTACCATCCTAATGGGTCTAGTAGGGTTGCTTGTTTCCTTGTCACTCCTTGTTTTTACTGGTATTCCCGAATTTTCCACAAGGGATTTTTTGATTATTTTCGCCTCGGGTCTTGTACTTACCCTTTTTGCTTTGCCTTACTATAAATCTCTTTCGTTGGATGATGCATCAAGAGTAGTTCCTGTTTTTCAATTTATCCCAATTTTCTATTTGCTTTTGGCATATATTTTCCTTGGAGAATCTCTGCAACAAAAATCCCTGGTTGGGTTTTTAATTGTTTTGGTAGGAAGTCTTTTTATTGCAATGGAGAAGTTCGACTTGAGTATTTTTAAGATCCGCCCATCTTTTTTGTTTATGCTTCTTGCCTCCTTTATGTATTCGGTTTCTATCGTTATGTTTAAGGTAGTAGCCGTTGATAATGATTTTTGGGGTTCGATACTTTTAACATATTTTGGAACGGGGGTTGGGTCTTTGTTGCTTTTTTTGATCCCATCTTTTAAAAGAAATTTTATTAGCGACATTGTTAGGTTCAAAAAAGGTGTGTGGGGTGTAGTTGCTCTAAACGAAGCAGGAGGTCTTACAGGAAAGCTTCTTATCTCCCTTGCGGTTATCGCAGGGCCATTAGCGTTAGTTGGTCTAGTAGAAAACTCCCAGCCGGTGTTTGTGTTTATTTATGCCTTGTTGCTTACCAAATTCGCCCCCAAAATTCTTAAAGAAGATTTTTCGCGCGAATCCCTTATTATAAAAGCGTCATCGCTTGCAATAATCACTGTGGGGGTGTTGTTGATTTAAGCTTTGGTTTGGAGTTCTTTATACACCTCGTAGAACCTTAAAAGCCCAATGGTCATTAAAAAATACGAAATAACAAAAAGATAATCGCTTGTTCCTCCTGGAAGCCAAGTCTCGGCTCGCGTTTCGTAGATAAACATGCTATCTGCAAAATATTGGAAAACAAGAGAAAACAGAATGAAGGTAACTTTATTTTTCATTATCCCACCCAGCGTTTTTCTAGTAAGTCGATATGTAAGAATTGCTAAAGAGACAAAACAAGCTTGAGCTAGTGGATAAAAATAATCTAAATATAGACCAATGCCCGCAGACCCCTCGCTAGAATAATTTTTAAGAAAGAGTAAGTACGATAAAAAAACTAGACCCGTTGGTATAAAAAGCGCACTCACTTTACTGGAGAATTTTTTTAAAGTTATGGTTATTCCCGAGGATTTTGCTAGGTAAAATACAGCAAAGATATATGAAGGTATGGTCAAAACGAAAAATATTTCGCCTACAGAGGGATAAGCATTTTCCACGCCGGAAACCCGATAAATTATGGTGTAGCTTAATTGTCCCAAAAACTGGAATAGCAATCCCCACGAAAAAAAGCTCACAGCTTTTCCAACATAGCTTTTGTATCCACCCCAATTTTGTGAGGCAATAAAGCCAACCACCGCGCCCCAGAGGGCTAAAATACCGTATAAGTCGGCAAAAAGATCTCCGTTAAACGGGGTTTCATTAAGGTTTAGAAACTGAATTAAAATCCACCACAAAGAGAAAAGGGCAAATAGAATCCAAGATATCGTAAGGAAGCTTTTTTTGGTTATCATAAGTTAGTTCATGCTAATATTAAGGAGCGTATGTTGTCAACTGGTTATTCTTATCCTAATTTTTGTTTAATGTCATCAAGGCATTTGGGAATGATAAAGAAGTATCTAAAAGATTTTTATCCTTATTCCGATTTTAATCCCGTAAGTATTTTGTGCTGGGATTATTCCCATCAAGCTTCGTTTTCTGTATTAGATGGAAATTTGGTTATTGCTCTAAAGAACTATTTAAAGGACAGCGTGGCATTTTCTTTTCTGGGGACAAAAAATGTTCATAATTCTGTAACAGTGTTATTGAGAGATAAAAAAGAACTTCGCTTTGTTCCGAAGGAGGTTTGCAAAATATTGGAAAATTATCCTTTGCAGTATAATATTCATTCCGATAGAGATAGTTTTGATTATGTTTTGGATATTCCTCTACACAAAAATTTAAGTGGGAACAAATTTAAGAGTCTTAGAAGACAGGTTGTGGGATTTAAAAAAGCTTATCCGGACAGTGTTTTGCGCCTGCTAGACCTAAAAAAGCGCAAGGAAAAAAAACAAGCGTTACAACTTAGGAAAAAGTGGTGTTTGGCAAAAGGGTTTAACAGATTAGAAGCGCAAAACGATATCTACTCCATAAATAAATTTTTTGAGATAGAACGATCTATTGACAGTCTAAATTTTGGGTTATTTATAAAAGATAAACTTATAGCCTTTACTTTAAATGAAAAACTGGAGAACGGTTGGTGTATGGGGCATTTTGGTTGTTCCGATGCGGATTTTGATGGAGCATCCTATCATCTTGAATACGAGGAATTGGGGTGGTTAGAAAAGAATGGTTGTAGGTATTTAAACATGCAACAAGATACTGGGATATCTGGTCTTAGAGAATATAAAAACACCTTTAGACCCGACTTTTTTCTGGAAAAATTTACTGTATCGAGAAAGTCGCTTTAACAGGTTTTTCTAAAAGACATAATTAGCATCTCGGGTTTTTTTGACCCCGACCAGTGGTATTTCTTCAAGAAGTGCAGAGGGTAGGGTGGGTAAGATTCTAAAATTTTTGTAAATCCGTTTTTCTCCATAACTCTTTCGTAATACTTGGCACCTCTTATGTAAACGGGAATTTTTATTCCTTCAAAGTTTACATAGCCTTTATGTGGGTCTATGGGAGAGTCAAAATTTTCGAACAAATCTTTTATAATTAACGAGTCGACAACATGATTTTTTGGAAACACAGAAAAGATTACTATACCGTTATCTTTCAACATTACTGCCAGCTTTGCTATAACCGTTTCTATATTTTCAATCCATTCCCATGAGTGCATTGCCGTAATAATGTCAAAATAATTGCCATAGGCAGAGGGAGCTTTTTTGTTTTGCGACAAATCAATTTTAATAAGTTTTACCTTTTTTGGGAGATTCTTCTTGGCAAAATTTATCATCTCCTGCGACGCGTCTACTCCGGTAACCATATACCCCATGTTGTAAAGTTCTTTGCAAAATTTTCCAGTCCCGCATCCAAAATCCAGAATTTTACATTTTTTCGCACCCATAAATTCTGCCTGGAAGTTTATTTGTTGCAAAAATGTTGGCCATCCAACATATGTGTTTACCGCAGCGTCAGGATGAATTTTATTACTAGCTTTATGAGTGTTAAATCTTTCGATTAATAAATCCCACTCATTTCGTTTTTCGGTTCTTTCTAGCATACTGAAACATATTAGTGAGTAGACACGATATGCGCAACAGGCTATTGAACTTGTTTTTTACTTGTATTAAATTAGTAATCATGAGAACTGTACCTGCCAACAGATATAAAAACGAAATTCTTGCCATAAAAATTGTTTATGGTCAGGAAAAAGTTTTGGGATCATTTATTGCCAGAGGTCTTGCTAGACAAGCTGGGGTTGTTATAGAGGAGGGAGACAGAGTTGTTTTTAGTAAGCCTCCCATTTTAGCCTTGAGCGATTTAGTTAAGGAGTATAGCAAAACATTTGGCGAAGCCTCCAACGAAGTTAGTCGTGAAGTTTTGTTTAGTGAGGGGTTATCCCAAAGCCAATTACAGAAGATTATTAGGTAGCTTTTATCTCCATGCCCCCAGAAATTACCATCTCTCCGCAAAAAATCTTAAAAGAACTCTATATTAAAAATTTAGAGTTGGTTCGAGAACGCCGTAGGATCAACGAAATTCTGCAACAAGTCGCCGAGGTGGTTTTTGCGGTGGATCAAAACTACAAGATTACCATTTTCAATACTAGCGCTGAAGGGGTTTTTGGAGTTTCTCAAGGAGACGCAATTGGTAAAAATGCCGATAGCATAATCAAAGTTTTTTTAAAAGACGAACCCTTTAGCATCACAAAATATGCTTTTAAAAGCAAAGCAGTTTTAAAAACGATTAATCAAGAAAAACTCACCATCAACGGTAATCTAGGAAACAAGTATTACTTTAAACTTAATTTTACTAATGTCGATTTTGGAGCCAAGAGCAAGGAGTGTGTCATTTCCCTCACCAATGTCACCGAAGAAGTCGAAGCCGATTTAAAAAAGGATGAGTTTATTTCCATCGTCGGTCACGAGCTTAAAACCCCAATTACCATCATCAAAAATAATTTATGGATGGTTAAGTATTTATTTGGTGGCAAAGCCGTTTTAAGCGACAGGCAGGAGCAGATTTTTGCTACTTCCTTTGATGAATTAAATCACCTGACGAAACTGGTCAATGATTTGCTGGATTTGACGAGAATCGCGCAAAATAGGCTAGTTTTGTATGTTAAAGATTGCAATTTGGATGCTGTTTTAGACTCAATCTACGCGGAGTTTAAGGAACTGGCGGTCAAACAAAACCTTAAATTTACCAAACCGGACAAACAATTTGGAATTGTCAAAGCGGATAAGGAGAGGCTCATAGAGGTTTTCGAGAACTTGCTCTCCAACGCCTTTAAATATACTTCAAAAGGATCAATCACTATCAAGGTTGTGGCAAGGGTCAAAGATATCAAAGTGGAGATTATGGACACTGGGGCGGGAATTGCGCCAAAAGATTACCTAAGAATTTTTACCAAATTTGGGCGCGGATCCGAGGGACTCAAGGTCCACGAAAACGGGGCGAGTACGGGACTGGGTCTTTATGTCACAAAGAATTTGGTGGAGCAGATGGGGGGAGAGATTGGGTTTAGCAGTAAGGTGGGGGAGGGGAGTAGATTTTGGTTCACTTTGAGAAAGTAACGGAAATAATTTGAAATTCTAAATTTTAAATTTGAATTTAATTTGAAATAAGTATTATGGGAAACTCTAAATCCAAAACCCTAAATCCTAAACAATATCAAAATACAAATTTTCCAAATCCTAAAAAATACGATTTAGAAGAGAGAACTTTAAAATTCGCTAAAAATGTTAGAGAATTTATTAAAGCGCTCCCAAAATCCGTTAGCAATTACGAAGATTGTAAACAATTATCCCGTTCTTCTGGATCAATAGGGGCAAATTACATAGAAGCAAACGAATCATTAAGTCGAAAAGATTTTGTTATGAGAGTTAAAATATCAAGAAAAGAAGCTAAGGAGAGTGTATTTTGGCTAAACCTGGTTGATTTAGGAGATTCCAATAAGGATTTAAATATTAGAAGAGAGTTTTTGGTTAAAGAAGCCATGGAACTTACGAAGATATTTGGAGCAATAGTAGAAAAAAGCAAATAGTTTTTAATTTTGGACATTAGTATTTTGGATTTGTTTAGAGTTTACCTCCAAAGGAGGCTCGGTCGTAGACCGAGGAATTTAGAGCTTAGAATTTCAAATTGTTTGGGCTGTCGCCCAAACAATTTGCCTCTTGCATTGTTAAAAAAGTAATAGGTACAATGGTTATAGTTATGAAAATCTTGCCCAAGAACGCGTATCCTTTTTTAATTCCACTGTTTTTAGTTTTTGCTTTTGTTGCAGGAATTCTTTTATCGGCGAAACTTTCCCACAAAGAAACAATCGCCACCCCAATTCAAGAAGAGGTATCCAACCCCGAACCTCCTAGCGCGGGTTTTGGCAAAGCATCGTTGCCGATTATGATTGAACCGATACCGGGAGAGCCTTACTATATGGAGTGCTATAACAATTCCTGCGTTTATGTTCATGGGGAGGGAGAAAATAACTGCGCCGTGGATTTGGATTGCGCCGTTAAGGAGGATTCATTATGAAATCATCCAGACTTTTAAAATTTGTTTTCTTGACGATCGTTCTCGTCGCAATTTTTCTAAAAGGCGAGGCTTGGGCGCAGACAATGACGGGGTTTGCCGGAACTGACCACGGGGCGTGGTTTTTTGACCAATCCGAAACTGACAAAATAAACTATACCACGCTCAAATTTCAAGCTAAGACGCTAGGAGATAAGACACCGATTACTTTGGAATTTGCTACAGTCAGCATGGCGCAGGATTCGGTAAATAAATCCCTCTACAATTTAACCTATAAAGTAACCTACCCCTTGAGTACTTATGGCAATCCGTCAACTGCCGATCCCAACTGTTTTTCCGGCGTTTCGGGACCCGAGGACAAGTGTGTGGAGCTTAAGTTTTACGAGGTGGGGTGCGTGGGGAATACCATCGAAGAAGTAATAAATTGCACCAAGAATTCTCCTCATTACGAAGTCAAGCCATTAAGATATATTCTTCTTAAACCAGGAGATTCCAAAGCCATCTCTTTTTCCATAACCATACCTACGGAATTCCAGTGGTGTGGGATTACCCAAATGGATGTAATGTATTGGGGATACAAAGAGAAGGGTATAGATGTCCATTTATATCCTTTAGGGGAGATGGGTCAAAGATACAGGTGGGTGCCTCCCGTTCGCGGTTTTGGAGGTTATGGGGTAGGGCATAGTTTGGAATACGACTGGAAAACCGACACATACAGTTCCATCCCCGCCTGCTTTCCGCCAAAGAAATTGGCTTGTGTTGGCGGTTCTTGTAGAGTGGTAACAGGAGATTTGCCAATTGCTGCCGGTTGTGAAGATACAGACTTTAATTCTGATGGTAAGGTTGATGAAGTTGACCTCCCCCTTTTACAAAGTTGCTACTTTTTAGAGCGGGGTGATCCGAAATATGAGAATTGCATACGCTTTGATTTGAATAAAGACGATAAGGTGAATATCCTGGATTCTGGTCTCTTAAGACTTTGTGTGAATGTGAACTCTTCTTGTGTTAACGAGGGAGATGTTTGTGGATTTCATAAAGAGTGTAACGGCGATAGGGGGGTTTGCATAATGACCGGAAACACTGTTGGAAACACCAAGGACAAGTGCGACCCCGCAATCCCCGATGTTTGTAAACCCAAAACCTATTCTATTGGGGATTTTGTCTGGGAGGACAAGAATTATGATGGTATTCAAAACGATGGAGCATCTGGTATAGCAAATACTAATGTTGTTTTATGGCCTGTGACGAATACTACCTGTTCTGCTTCTGGTGCTGGTGCCAAAATTGCACAAACACTAACAAACAGTAATGGATTTTATGAGTTTTCCAACCTAGCACCAGGGGAGTATAGAGTTGGCTTTTTTAACCCATTTTCTAGTTCTGGTTTGACTGGTCAGTTTACAAAATCTCTTCAAGGAGGAGATACCTCAAAAGATTCAAACGGTACCTGCTCGGTTGTTTCTCTTTCTACCTCTGACGATATGACTGCGGATGCTGGATTCTTCTTTCCAGTGACTCTTAAAATCCAAAAGAAAGGTAGTGATACTGGAAACACTCTTCTTGGTGGAGCAATGTTTAACCGAGATCAAGGAGTTGCTGTTTATGGACCAACAGTTGCTGGTCAAGAGCTTGTTCCTGGTGGACTGAACTTCCCTGGTACTTACACCATAACCGAAACCACTCCCCCTACAGGATACAATCTTCCTCCAGAAAACGAGAGGTCGCAAACTGTAACCTTGCAATCTGGAGAAACTAAGACTCTAACATTTATTGATACTCCAATTCCACCACCACCACCTCCGCCCGCTAGTTGTTCCAATGTTACAGTTGTGTCCATGACGGGGACTACATACGAAAAGAAGGGGTATTACAGTTTAGTAACCACTTACACTATGGATGCGTCCAAGACGCTTGATAGCGTCGCATTTGTGGTTACAAAAGAGGGAGAAGCCCCTCAGTCGTTGGTTTGCGCATCAACGACTGGAAATTGTGTTGTAAATACAGCCACAAAAATGGTTACATATAATAACTTTTTAATCAGCAAATCAGGAAGTTATAAATTTGAAGCAACAGTTACGGAGCAGTAGTCATTGGGGTCGAACCCCAATACAGTTCCGAAAAATGCATCCATAGGGGTTAGACCCCTTAAAACAAAATGGAAAAAATGATGAGCTTGAATCAAAATTCAACTTCTAACCCGCAAAGACAATTGGGTAAGCCAAAGTCTTTTGCTATAGCAGGGTTTCCCAGTAATTTTTTAATCTACTTTTCTTCCATTTTCTCTTTACTGCTTTTGGTTTTTATGGCAGGGGCTTTAACTTTTCCAAGCAAAGTGTATTTCTCAACCACTAAAGTAGAGGAGCATCCAGTAGAGGTTTTTGAAACAACCCCGCCACCGGCTTTTGGTTGCGACTCCGCAAACGCTTGTTGTCAAGTAATTACGGTCAGTAATACCCCGCCAGTTTGCGAGTACTTAAAGGCTTCGCTCACGGACGGTAGTTCGTATGTATCCGAATCTTTGACTGTTTCGGACTTTTCTTCCAGAGTGCATTTTGCCGTGTTGGGTCGTGATGCTGATAATTTATGCGGTGCTCCCGCCGAAGGAACCTTTGATGATTTAACTAGAATGGATTTTGATTATGGGGACGGTTTAGCTCATTATATTCGCCAAATTGTGAATTACGAAGGCTGTACTCCTCAAAATGCTGAAGATGGTGGGTATGGGTTTAGAGCTACCCCTCAACACACATACGCTTCTGGAACTTATACCGCCACGGCAAAATATTATGATCGTGATGGAGCTGTTTCGAACACCTGTTCCATTACCATCCAACCCCAACCTAAACACTACACTTGTACCTCTGGTGCTTGTACCCAAGTTAATGGAGCAGGTAACGATGAGTGTAATCCCGCAACTCCTAATATTTGCAAACACTTAACCTGTCAAACTAACTCCTGTACCTATGTTAATACCCCAGGAGCGAACATTGACGGATGTACAACTGTTGGTCAACAGTGCGGTGTGTTACCTAAACACTACACTTGTACCTCTGGTGCTTGTACCCAAGTTAATGGAGCAGGTAGCGATGAGTGTAATCCCGCAACTCCTAACATTTGCAAACACTTAACCTGTCAAACTAACTCCTGTACCTATGTTAATACCCCAGGAGCGAACATTGACGGATGTACTACTCTCAATGCAACATGTGGGGAGACCCCGCCAACTGTAAAATCGTGTGAAACAGTAACTATTGCGTTTGTAGGTGGTTACGATACCCACTATGTAGGAGATAAGGTAGATATAACGGTCACAGGAAAAAGCGATCATGCCAATGGCGTGACGAGCTTTAAATTCCGCTTTGGACCAGAAGGTTCCAAAGTAGTTACCTGTGGCAAATTTGTCCGCGCCAGTATGGCAGAGAACTGCTCTGGCATCTCTCAAGATGGAGATACTTACTCAACAACACTAACTTATACCTTAGATAAAGTGGGAGCGTTTGAAGTTTATGGAGCTGCCTGCGACGATAGTGGTAGTGATAGTTGCTCGGAGTTTAGCAAGTAATTATGGAAGAAAAATTGTCCAAAAAACTTATCGCCCTTGCCATCTTAGCCTTTGGAGTGGCTATTTCTGCGAGTATTTTAATTTTTGGGCTTTCTCGATCAAGGCTAGCAAATGTCCCGGTTAAGCAGGTTGAGGTATTTGAGGCAACTGGAGAAACATCTTGCTACCAGCAATTTACTGTTGCCGAGACCCCAACCTATGGAAAATGCGATGGCGAATCCTGCACGCAAGTTGTCTGCGCCGACACCCGCGATTGTCCAGATGACGAATGTACTACAGCCGATGATTGCAAGTCTGCGCCACCAGCTAACAAATACAAAACCTGTCGCGGGCAATCTTGCGCCGAAGTAGTTTGTCCCGATCAAAATGCCTGTCCGGCAAATTCTTGCGCCAGTGACCCTGATTGCGCCGAAGAAGAAATTGATGAAACACCCATTTGCAAGGAGTTGCTCGCCAGCCCCAAAAAGGGAACAGCCGATCTCAAGGTGCGTTTTAGTGTGGATGCCGAGGATCCCATAGGAGGTAGCATAGAAGAATATCAATTTGAATTTGGCGATGGCGAAAGTTTAGAGTCACCAAATGACACTGTTTATCATATTTATAAAAAGGGTGGGGAGTTTGAAGCTAAAGTCCAAGTAGTCAATGGCAAGGGGCAAAAATCCGATGACGATGCCAACGACGATTGCAAGGTAGAAATTAAAGTTGACGAAGAAACTCACATGGCGTGCGTGAATCAAGCTTGCAAAGAGGTCGAAGGGGCGGGGGACAACCTTTGTTCCAACGACTCGCAGTGTCAACAACCAGTCTACACAACCCATCTGGCTTGCGTCAATTCCGCTTGCATTGCGGTAACCGGCGCTGGGTCAAATCTGTGCTCGACAGACAGCGAATGTCAAGTCAACCCTCAACCGGTGACTGAAGTTCCAGTTACCGGAAGTTCTACTAATTGGATGCTAATTTTGGCGCTTCCGGCCCTTCTTATTGCCGGCGGTTTGGCGTTAATTTTCTAAAATTCTATGGAAGAAGATAATGCCCCCAAACCTAAAATTCTTCTTGTAGAAGACAAAGAGTCCTTGCGAATGGTTTATGGTGAGTATTTGCGCATGGAGGGTTTTGATATTACCGAGGCCAAAGACGGGGAAGAGGCAATTAGCCTTGCAACCTCGGGCAACTTTGACCTAATGCTTCTTGATATTATGTTGCCTAAAGTAGATGGGTTGGAGGTTCTAAAGACTTTAAAGGCTAATCCCAAAACAAAACAGCTCAAAATTTACCTTTTAACCGTTTTGGGGCGAGATGCGGTAATTCAGCAGGGGTTCGAAATGGGAGCTGACGGCTACCTAATTAAAGATAAAATAACTCCAGCGATGATTAAAGACGAAATTCTTTCGGCTCTTGCGCCAAAAGCCTAGTTGTGATTCAATGTACCCCATGGCAAGAATTTGTGAAAACTGCAATAAAACCAAAATAAAAGGAAAAAAGGTTACTGATGCTTGGGGTGTAAGCTACCGTTCAAACAGGCAGTTTGGTGTCAACTTGCAAAAAACCACCGTTATTGTTGATGGAATCAAAAGAAGGGTGAGGGTGTGTACGAAGTGCCTGAAAGAACTAAAAAAATCTGCTATCATTTCCTAATGAACTTCTTTAAATTTCCCTCTCTTTTTACCGAAGATTTGGCAATCGACCTGGGAACCGCCAATACCATGATTTATGTTTTGGGCAAGGGTGTGGTTGTTCGGGAGCCAACAATTTGCGCGATTAAAAAAAAGACCAAAGAAATAATTGCCATCGGAGCCGAGGCAAAAAGAATGCTGGGGCGCACCCCTCCGGCGATTGTGATTGTGAGACCCTTAAAAGATGGGGTAATTTCGGATTACGACGCCTCGGAAAAAATTTTATATTACTTTATTAATAAGATTTCGGGCAAAAAAAGCTCTTTTTTTCGCCTGCCTCGTCCCAGAGTGGCTTTAGGTGTTCCCGCTAATATTACCGAAGTGGAAAGACGAGCCGTTTTTAAAGCAGCTCTTTCCGCGGGGGCTCGTCAGGCCTTTTTGTTGGAAGAACCAATGGCGGCAGCGTTAGGAGCCGAATTACCGGTAGAAGAAGCGAAAGGTAGTATGATTGTGGATATTGGAGGAGGTACTACCGAAATTGCGGTTATTTCGCTTGGTGGTATTGTGGTGGCAAAATCGCTAAAAGTTGCCAGCTACGAAATAGACCAAAAAGTTATAGAAATTAGCAAAGAGAAGTTTGGATTGATAATTGGAGAACGCACAGCAGAAGAAATCAAGATAGAAATTGGCAATGTCTTTGAGCCAAGGGATGACAAAACAGCGCAACTTAAGGGGAGAAGTATTGCCACTGGTCTTCCTGTTATGATTGCAGTCTCACAAAAGGACATTTACGAGGGAATTAAAATTCCTGTCTCTTACATTGTAGAGCAGATAAAAGACACTATAGAAGAAACCCCTCCAGAACTGGTTGCTGATATTTTAAAAAGCGGAATTACTCTTTCGGGCGGTGGAGCGCTTCTTTGCGGTCTTGATAAACTGCTGTCTTGCGAAACAAAAATTCCCATTAGAGTAGTGCAGGATCCTATGACCAGTGTGGTTAAAGGGTGCGCCAAGGCGTTGGGGAATAAGAAATTATTGGAAAAGGTGAGAGTTACCTAAGAAAATGGCAATAAACCTCGAAATCAAATACGCAATACTGTCACTTGTTATCCTAGTCTTCGGTGCAACCCCTATTGCCAACATCGCTCGTGGCGTTTTTACACAAATATCTGCCCCATTTTTATATGGTTTTGTAAGTATTGCCCGCGCTACTCATAACGAATGGTCGTTTTGGGCCAATTTAAGGGGAATACAACAAAATAACACCGTTTTGGAGGATAAGGTGGCGGAGCTTTCGGAAAAAATAGTTAGACTTTCCGAGGTTACAAACGAAAACAATCTTTTAAGAGACGGGCTAAAAATTAAACAGGCAGTGCCCAATTTAAATCCAGTTTTAGCAACCGTATTAGGTTTTTCTGGGGGAGAAGGGTTTGATAATGGTTTTATTGTTAATGCTGGCGCTGATATGGGGGTGCTTGTTGGCGATATAGTGTCATATAAAGATATTGTGGTTGGAATTGTTTTAGAAGTCATATCTAAAAGCTCTGTAATTGAACCTACAACCAGTCCAAATCTAAAAATTGCTGCCAAAATAGCACGAACCGGGGCAACAGGTGTTGTTTCTGGAGACTTTGGAACCCAGCTTAAAATTACTGGTTTATTGCCCCAAGATGATGTTGTTGCTGGTGACATAGTGGCGACCTCCTCACTAAATGAAAATATTCCCGAAGGTTTGTTATTGGGCACAATTGGAAATGTTTTACCTAATCCACAGGCAATTCAAAAGGAAGCTACAGTTAAAATGCTTTTAGATTTAACCAAGTTAGATAAACTTATTATATGGACACAACCCTGATTAAAATTCCGCTTTTGGCCTTTGTCTGTACTATTGTGCAGTTTAGCTTTTTGTCATTTTTTGGCTATTTTGGGTGGCATCCCGATTTGCTTTTTGTCTTAATATTTTTGTTTTCTTTTAACGCCCCCAGAGAGAGCTTTTATCTTTTTTCGTTTTGGGTTGGTTTATTTGTAGATTTGCTGTCTACAGGAAGATTTGGGCTAATTACTTTATCATACGAAGTAGCTGGAATCGCTTTGTTCTTTTATCTTAGGCAATTTAGCTTTGGAATACTGCAAAAAGTAATTGGATTTGTGGCTCTTTGGTTTATTCTAAAAGTTGCGGTTTTAAAACTAATTGGCGGTGGGGAGATTTTTCTCACTAAATCGCTTCTTGACATGCTAATTTCGAGCTTGTTCATTTTTCCAGCGTTGTATATTAGGAGAACATTTTTTAAAAACAAAGAGTTTGGGACTAAGAAGGGGATACAGTTAAAATTGGGAGGCTAGTAAATTTATAGTTATGCTAACAACTGCCAAAAAGAGAGCATTTAAATCTAAAGATGCCAACCAGGTAACCTCCTTTCGTTTTTCTTCTATTAGTGCTACTAAAAGTGAAAATCAGGAGAACAAAACAATTTGGCGTTTAATGCCATTTAGAATGTTAGTACTTCTGGTAACAATAATTATTGTTGGGAGAATTTTTTACTTGCAGATTATCAACGCCTCGTTTTATTCTTCTGTCTCACAGAGTAACAAGACCAGGGAAACAATTATAAGAGCGGATAGAGGTATTGTTGTTGATAGGACAGGAAAGGTAATTATACGCAATAAACCCCAGATAGATTTGTGGGTTAATTTAAGCATATTACCTACTGAATACGATATTGTCATACAGCAGCTATCTAAAGATTTAAACATTGCAACAGCGTATCTGCAAAAAAAGATTCAAGAAGATACTAAAAACAAGTTGGCTAGAACTCTTTTAAAGTTGGATTTGTCTCAAGATGAGGCGATTTATTTTGAGTCGCAATATGCTAAGTACCCTTATATTGTGGTAGAAAAAATCTCATCAAGAGACAATTTGTATCCTTATGAGACAGCAACCCTAGTTGGTTATGTGTCGCAAATTTCACAAGATGAGATAAATGGTTCCAGCTACAAATACTCCTTGGGTTCGATGTTTGGAAAAACTGGTATAGAAAAAGAGTACGAAAAATATCTAAGGGGGGAGGATGGTGTCTTATTGCTACAAGTTGACTCTGTTGGTACTCAACTGTCTGTTCTTGGTAAAAAGAGCGCGATACCGGGGGATACGGTAGAGCTAAATATAGAGATAGATTTGCAAAAACAGATTTATAATATTATAGATAATTGGGACAAAGATCACCCCCAAGTTCTACTTGGGGGAGCAGTAGTTCTTCAAGATGTGTCAAACGGAGAAATTGTTTCTTTAGTTAGTTATCCTAGTTACAATGTATCCTTATTTAGCCAAAATCTAAGTTTAGAAGATTATGACAAACTGGTTAATGATCCAAGAAAACCTTTATTTAACAGGGCTATTTCTGGGGCGTTTCCCCCAGGTTCGGTTTTTAAAATTATTACGCTGTCGGCTGCTTTAGAAGAGAGGACAATTTCGGCAGAATACCAGGTTACAGTTCCAAGTTATATTGCAATAGGTTCTTATATTTACCGGGACTGGAAAGAATCGGGTCATGGTTTGGTAAATGCCGAAAAGGCTTTGGCCGTCTCCTCCGATGTCTATTTTTACGCTCTTGGCGGTGGTTGGGCGCCGTTTGGTATAACAGGATTAGGTGTCGAAAGAATGACAAATTGGGGTAAAAAGTTTGGTTTGGGAAGTGTTTTGGGAATCGATCTTCCCGACGAGGTTACGGGTTTTTTGCCCTCAAAGGAATGGAAACAACAGACCTATGGAGAATCTTGGTACATTGGCGACGATTTTATTACCGCAATTGGACAGGGTTTTGTTTTAACCACACCTTTGCAAATAAACAGTCTTACTGCAACTATTGCCAATGGGGGATTGCTGTATAAACCGCGGGTGGTTGCAAGTATTAAGCTTTTGGGAGGAGAAGTTGTAAAAAAAGAGCCAGTTGTGATTAACCGTGGTGTTGTTTCTAAAGAAACCGCCCAAACGATATTTTCTGGTATGGTAAAAGCTTGCAGTCTTGGCGGTACAGCCTATCCGCTTTTTGATTTTGTTCCCCAGGTTGCTTGTAAAACTGGAACGGCAGAGTTTGGAGAAAAGTTGTCAACTGGCGTAAGTCGTAGTAGCCACGCTTGGATTACGGTTATTGCGCCAGCTGACAACCCAAGGTATGCTTTAACTGTATTTTTAGAAGGAGGCGGAGAAGGGTCGGGGGATGCTGGGGGAGTGGCAAGGGAGATTTTAAATTATATGAAGGAACAAGGATTAATAAATTAACCTAATTTTGCTATGTTAGAACCTCGTCAACTTTTAAAAACCTCTAACGATTTTCCCTCCCGCTTACTAGCCCTTGCGGATTGTCCTCAATCTATCGATATTGCGGGAAGTATCGTTCCACAAGACAACTTGTCTCTTGCCATTGTAGGTTCGCGAAAAATGAGTTCTTATGGAAAAGAAGTGGTCCAAGATGTGGCGCGCTCTCTCGCCCCTTATCAAGTTACAGTTGTAAGTGGTTTAATGTACGGTGTGGATATGGAATCGCATAAAGCGGCGTTGGATAATAATTTAAGGACAATTGGAGTTTTGGGTTTTGGATTTAATTATCTTTACAAAGTTCCAGAAATGGCTTTGGTGGAAAGTATTGTCAGTAAAAATATGGGGGCAATTATCTCCGAATTTAAAAGAGAAGAAGCTCCTGCCCCATGGACTTTTCCTAAAAGAGACAGAATAATTGCGGCGCTGGGAAGTGTGATTCTGGTTGTGGAGGCTGGAGAGAGGAGCGGTACTTCGTACACGGTTGGTTCGGCATTACAACTTGGAAAAGAGGTTTTAGCAGTTCCAGGTTCTATTTACAGTGAGGTTAGCATTGGTTGTCACAAACTGATAGAGGATGGCGCGCGGATTGTTAAATCAACACAAGATGTTTTAAGCGCCTTGGGTCTAACGGGAGAAACGGCTGGTAAAACTGTAATATTAAATTCTCCTCTATCCAAAGAGGAGGAGAATGTGTTTAAATTTTTAGATCAAACAGGACTACCTGTGGATGATATTATTGTGGGTTGCAAAAGGCCGTCGTCAACTGTGTTATCATGCTTAGTTAGTTTAGAGATGAAAGGTTTAATTAAGGATACAGGTAATGGGGTGTATCGGAAAATATAGACTCCCACGCACAAGTGCGTGGTAGTATATAACGCCCCCACCGTAGGTGGGGAAATTAGTAGGAATTTTTCTTTTATCTTGTTATGAAATTAGTCATTGTGGAGTCGCCTACTAAGGCAAAAACAATTAGCAAATATTTAAGCAACGAATATAAGGTTGTGGCCTCTTACGGCCATGTGGTGGATTTGCCTAAAAAACAACTGGGGGTGGATCTAGAAAACAACTTTACGCCGTCATACGAAGTAACTTTGCGGGGTAAAAAAACCCTAGCCGAACTTAAAAAATTGGCTAAAGAAGCAACGGAAATTTACATAGCCACAGACCCAGATCGAGAGGGGGAGGCGATTGGTTGGAATATCTTAAATGAAATAAGCCCAAAGAGCTCAAAAGTTGAGAGAATCACATTCCATGAAATTACAAAGGAAGCGATTAACGAGGCGTTTAAGCATGCCACAACTGTCAACACGGATTTGGTGGATGCGCAACAAGCCAGAAGAGTTTTGGATAGGTTGGTAGGTTATAAACTTTCTCCGCTTTTGTGGAAAAAAGTGCGTTATGGTCTGTCTGCCGGAAGGGTGCAGTCGGTCGCGGTTAGGT